>JAGUUJ010000018.1 GCA_020063525.1 Candidatus Omnitrophota bacterium | reverse complement strand
GAGAGTACACAAGTTTTGCGTAAGCCGTTACGAGAGTGAGCCGTAAACCGAAGCACACGGCAAAAAATCTCGTGTGCGAAGAGAAACTTTTGTTGCTGGACTGTTTCGTGCCGGAAGCGAGAATAGTAAATAAAACGCCTCTGCTAATTAAAACAGAGGCGTTTTATTTATACTAAACAGATTATTTTCCTAAAAGGATCTTTTCCGCTTCTTTACGGTAAGCATCCATAACATAAGGAATACCAGTAATCTCCTCGGCATCCTTGGTAAGGCTCATCAGGTCCTTACGAGAAATTGATTTCAGGCTGAAATTACGCGAACCTGCCATCAATTGCTGAAGGCCAACCTTGATCCTTTGCGAGAAGGTATATATACCCACTGCGCCCAAAGGAATATCCTTTATGTCATTACCGTATTTCTCTGCCAGTTCTTCATAGCAAACAAAAATCTCTTCGGGCTTAACTCCAAATTCAGAAACAGTCGGAGGAAGATTGTTATTCTTGATCCATTCAGAAATATTCTTTCCTACAAAACCCGGAATCATTAAAGCTCTTCCCATACAAACTGCTTTGACATAAGGAGACCCTAATGCCAATACTTTAAATACATGATCCTCGAGGGCAAAACCACCAGCAATAGCAATATCTGGGATGCGTTTTCCTTTTTTGAAAAGCTTGTCGCAGAACTCCTGGGTCAAGGCCTGCAAATATAATGTAGGAATTCCCCACTCCTGCATCATTCTCCACGGGCTCATGCCAGTGCCGCCGGGAGCGCCATCAATGGTCAAGAGGTCAATCTTTGCCTCAGAAGAAAATCTAATCGCCTGAGCAAGCTCAACCATAGAATAGGCGCCGGTTTTTAAGGTAATCCTCTTAAACCCGATATCGCGTAAACGTTTAATCTCTTTTTTAAATGCCTCTTCGGAAACAAATCCAAGACGAGAATGCCTTTCAAATTCCTTGATTGCCCCTGCCTTGAATGCCTCCTGATTGGCTTTTACAGTCGGATCAGGAGTAACGATGTAGCCGCGGCGTTTTAATTCTTTGGCCCGCTCCAAATCCTTAACCTTGATTTCCCCACCGATACACTTTGCACCCTGGCCCCATTTTAATTCAATAGTATCAAGCTTGTGTTTTTTATGCACGTATTCGGCAACACCCAAACGGGTATCTTCCACATTCATTTGCACTAAGATCTCGCCATAACCAGAATGAAATCTCTTATACAACTCAATGCGGCGATCCATATCAGGTGCATTGGTGATCTTACCCTTGGAATCAAGTTCTAGTTTTGGGTCAATACCGCAGACATTCTCACCGCAAACAATTGTTACTCCTGAAATAGCTGCTCCAATGGCAAAATGTTCCCAATTTTTACGGGCAATTTCAGTCGAACCTAAAGCTCCGGTAAAAATCGGAACCTTCATTTTAACTTTTTTATCCCAACCGTATTCGGTTTCTGTATCAACAGAAGGAAATGTAGCGGTATCAGGATTTCCCTCCACGCCTTTTGGAAGTCCCTTAGCACCAGCAGCATAACCTTGAATATTTAAATGCGAATAATCAACTGGATAATCTTTATCTGCTCCTGCAGTCATCTCGCCAAATGGGCCCGGATAGATAACTTCTCTTCCCCTAAATGATGACTTGAATACTTCGCAGTTTCCGCGGCAGGACTCTAAACAACGCGAACAAAGCCCTGAACAAGGAACCACATTTTTTGAGCGGTTAAATGTACGAGTTGCATCATTTCCGCCTGGTGTACGCAGGTTCATTGTGTTTCTCCTTTCTTTCTGCCTAATTGTGCAGTTTGTGCCTGATTATTAATCACGATATGCCAAAAAAATAAGGCGCCCTATCTCTTCTGGGACGCCTTTGTCGCCAAAACAAACTCATCTTTGCTTCCTTGCAAAACACAGGAGCCTGTCTAATTTACTAATAAGCTAATCTTAATATACCCCTCACTTTTGTCAAGGGAATTCTAAGATAAACACACTAAAAGTTTCTCTTCGCACACGAGATTTTTTGCCGTGTGCTTCGGTTTACGGCTCACTCTCGTAACGGCTTACGCAAAACTTGCGTACTCTCGTTC
>JAGUUJ010000059.1 GCA_020063525.1 Candidatus Omnitrophota bacterium | reverse complement strand
TTGGCCAGGTGCGATATTAATTGAAGCGAATCAATAAATTTTCTTCCTGCTTCTAGTCCTCCCTTAATTCCAAAACCAAGAATAGCACCTGCTCCTTTTGGCAGATATCTTTTTACCCTTTCTTTCTCAGGACTATCATCCAAGCCAGGATAATTGACCCAATTTACTCTCGGATGTTTTTTTAAGTATTTCGCCACTGCAAGCGCATTTTCAGAATGCCGTGGCAGCCTCAGGTGTAAAGTTTCCAACCCTTGCAAAAACAAAAAGGCGTTGAATGGTGAAATCGCCGTACCAAGATCCCTTAAAAGAATAACTCGCGCCTTAATGATATAGGCGATATTACCAAGCGGCTTAAGCGCTTCGATGAAATCAATTCCATGATAGCTTGGTTCGGGTTCAGAGATAAGAGGGAACTTACCGTTATCCCAATCAAACTTACCAGAATCAACGATTACCCCGCCTATGCTTGTCCCATGGCCACCGATGAATTTTGTCGCTGAATAAACAATAATATCCACGCCAAAATCAAACGGCCGTAACAAATAGGGAGATACGGTATTATCCAAGACAAAGGGGATTCCGTTTTTGTGGGCAACCTTGGATATCCCCTCTAAGTCCGCGACGTCTAACTTGGGATTACCTATGGATTCAGCGTAGATGGCCTTTGTCTTTGGAGTTATAGCTTTTTGAAACGCGTTAAGGTCGTTTGACTTAAAAAATTTCACATTTATCCCCAGGCGCGGGAATGTGTAATGAAACAAATTATACGTTCCGCCATACAGGTTATCAGCGGAAACAACCTCATCGCCTGCTTGAGCAATGTTAAACAATGCCAGCGTAGTTGCTGACTGGCCACTGGAAAGCGCTAACGCTCCGACGCCACCGTCCAGAGCTGCCATTCGTTTTTCAAAGACATCGGTTGTCGGATTCATTATTCGGGTATAAATGTTTCCAAACTCGCGCAGACCAAAAAGATTGGCGGCATGTTCCGTATTCTTAAACTGATACGATGTTGTCTGATATATAGGAACTGCTCTTGCCCCTGTCGTAGGATCAGGTTCCTGACCTCCATGCAAAGCAAGTGTTTCTACTTTTAATTGATTATCAATTTTACTCATCTTCTTACTCCTTTCCTTTGGTTTAGGTAAGGAGGAGTATGCCCCCCTTACCTAAATATAGTGTTATCTTTAGAACGCGTATTGAGCGCTTAATACTACGCCATTGCCTAAACCGGTTACTTTTGTCGACTTATGGTCACCGGCGTCAACATATGCCAAGATCAACGAAAGATTCTTATTCGGTGTCCAGGCAAGATGCGCATCCCAGTAATTCGCGTCTTTCCAGTCTTTGTAGTGCGCTCCCTGTTTGTATTCGAACCCGGCAATTAAATTCAAAGGCAGAATCACATCAATATTGCCAAACCCTGTTGCCCTTCTATCTTTATCATATCCAAACACGCCTGTAGTCTTGCCTTTTGTGGAAAGTATGCCTCCGGAAAGTAATACCGGCCGAGGGAGTTGAGTTATCAACTTTGTTGCAACCACATAGTAATCTTGGCCACTGGCATCAACCCCCGCTCCCACATTAGAAGTATGCTTAAATATGGTTCCTACTGATATGGCGGGTAAAAATTTCGTATCAAAGGAATTCTCCGGTAAAAGCAACAGTTTAGTGCCCAGGTTATTTTTGTGCTTTGCCGTAGTATTCTCTTGATTAATACTCTCATACCCATAGGAAACTTCCAGCCTATTAAAGAACGTATCCGCAACACCTATGGCTGTCCAGTCAACATTGACGTGGTCAAGATTAACATACCAAGCGCCAAATCTTGGTTTACCTATAATATCAGTGTTGCCGATTTTAAAGTGGCTGTTTTCACCGTCAGAATCTGCCAGATACGCCAATGGGTTAAACGCTACACCACCCACGCCTTCCAAATTTACAAACGGTGCACCTGCAAATGCGTTTTTTACTAAAAACACAACCATCAGCACAAAAAGTGCCGCAAACAACGTAAGCTTTCTCATTTTACTATCTCCTTATTAGTTTTTGTGCCTTTACTCCAGCTGACTGGTTGTATTGCACGATTATTTTTAAAAACGCTCTTGCGGTTGTCCGGTAAGAGTAAGCCCATTCAAGCTATTTTTAAATACCCCCTCCTTCCTCGAGTTTCCATACGTCATCGAAACGTTTTCTCTCTGCTATCTCGATCTGAATTATTTTTCTATTGTGAACCTTAATATGAACCTCACCGTATTCTAAAGATTCCACTGCATCACTTATCTCTTTTATAATTGAGTCATTGAGAACTTTCCTTGAATTCTGTTGAATACTCATTAATTTCTCCTTATCTAGCGAAAAACGTAAAATAAAAAACCCACTACCGTTTTTGTTTCTTTTTTGGTAGTGGGCTGTCCCGTCCTACGCACCAGATTCTAATGATGGCTACATAGGCGGACCTCCCACGCCGCGAAGACAACACATCGCCATGCAACACTTCATCATATTAAGGTTATGAAAATAAGTAGTCATTTTATTCCTTTAAATAGAATACGCCAACACCTGCCGTCCAGCATTTACTTGCGAAACCAAATCTTCAAAAGTTACATTATCGATAATATCCGATGTCGCTTGAGAAACCCTCTGCCAAATCTTCTTAAACACGCATCTATGGATATCGGTGCAATTGGAATAGCTTTCTCTTACGCATGAAATCGGCTCTGTCGGACCTTCAATAAACCTTATTATTTCTCCCACGGTAATCTGCACCGGTGCCTTAGATAACAGATATCCTCCGATATTGCCGCGCCTGCTTTCAACAAAACCGCCCTTCTTTAAATCTAAGAGAACTTGTTCTAAGAATTTTATAGGCGCATCTATACGTTGAGCCAAATCGTGACCTGTCACTAATTCTTTGTTGTAATGAAGCGCTAAATCTAAAACAGCCTTCAATGCATAATCGCCTTTAAACGTGACTTTCATCTTAACCCCCTAATTCTATAATTCCTATTGACAAAGTAGAGTATACTTGAAAAAGATAAATTGTCAAGTATTTTTTT
>JAGUUJ010000095.1 GCA_020063525.1 Candidatus Omnitrophota bacterium | reverse complement strand
CCCTTAAACAGTCCACCCAATCCTGGAATCATCTCACCGATCCCTTTAAGAATTCCTCCTGCTATTCCTTCCTCTTCTTTACCATGCCCTCTATCTTTATCTCTTTGCCCTTCAGGATTTCGCTCTTTTTCTTCATCCATCTCTTTTATCCTCCATCTCTGGTTTACCCCGTTAGAAATACCATTTGCTTTCCAGCCACGGGCATAACAACCTTATCTCCTACACCCAAAGTATGGTCTATAGGGATACCTAAAAGATTAAGATCACCAAATCTTGATTTTTTCTTTTCACTCACAAAACTTCATCCTCTGAGGCTGTTAGTTTTGCCTTTACCTTGGCGCTCTGCCAGCCACACCAGGCACAGCCTTCGTTCAAAAGTTCCTCTGTGAGTACCTTCTTACCACACTGAGGACATTCCTCTTTACCTTTTGCCGCCTCTTTCCACGCAGCAGTCTCAGTATTGGTACCAGATGGAAATTCTAAACCATACCTAGCTGCTGTCTCAAGGGAAGCCAATACGGCCCTTACCTTTATACCAAGTAATTCAACCCCGGCAACAGAAACAGTAATATCGGCATTGATTGCTAAACCTTTATCTAAAATGCGGTCTATTACATCAGCCAGAGTAGCATTGCTCTCCTTAGTTGCTGCTAACGCCATTTTTCACCCCATTTCTTTCCCATCGCTTCTTCTATAACCTTTTTGGACAAAGGCTTTCTCTTTAATCCAACCTAAATCTTCTTGTGCTTTCCTCTGAATCTCCTCTGATACAAATTCTTCAAATGAGATCTTGCTTACCACTGCCTCTAAATCATAGTAGATAAAAGTTGTAATTCCATATTTATCATCGACCCCTTTTACAGATGATAAAAAAGGGCTATCACCTCTCTCTGATACAATAAAGGTATATTCCTTCCATTGTATTTTACTCTTTTACCACTGTCTCCAGACGCTTACGCATTGCTTTTCGCTCAAAACTCAAAAGATTCCCTTCTTCATCTAAAAGGGCCTCGTATGTTGCCAGGATATCCATCTGGTCAGGGATGGATTGTTTTTCCAACATCTCAATAGATATATGCCATCCCTTTTCGTCTTTGGCAGCGCTTATCGTAGAAGAGGCTTTAAGGTTGGTCAACTTGCTTAATTCTTCCCTTGCCTTTTCAATTAAAGTTCCTACATCCTTTGCCATTTTCACACCTCCTCCTCTTTTGCTTCTCTAATGGCTTCCAATCGTGCTAAAAGTTCTTTCTCCTGCCTACTGTATTCCTCCTCACTTATTTGGTCTAATTCAAATTTAAGCTGTAATTCCATAAGATTCTCTTTGATACGACCTTCATCAGAAAATTCCTTTTCTGCCGCCTCGCCAATCTTCTTCCCCAGCCAAATTACACCTTTCAACGGTGCAAGAAATATATCATCAAGTATAAACATCTTTAATACTTTTCTGTCTCAATTACCAGATTAATAAAATTAAATGGCGGCAATGTCCCTACATATTTAAACTTCATTTTATCGCCATATCTGTCCAAAAGTTCATTTACTTTCTGGTCAAACTCTGCCTCTTTACGTTTCTCTACCAAAAAGGCGGCATTGATAATCATCCGTTCGCCATAGGTATTATTGGTCTTCACTTCCACTGCTAAAGGCGATAGGGTATTTAAAATCTCTTCTCTATAAATCTCTTTCTCTTTTTGTAAAGCAGCCTCAACCATTTCTCCTATTTCCGCACGCTGGAAATATGTCTTCTCAGAGGGTAATGTCGCAATTTTTTCTTTTAATACCATTATATCTTTATATTTTTCTAAAATATCCTTGTATATAACATCTTCTTTAAAAATTGCTTTGAGTCCGAGTTCTTTCTTATCCTCTATGTCTTTTAATAAATCTAAGAATCTATTATACTCTTTTTCTAATATCTTCTTTACTTTCTCCTCATCTTCAGCAATAGTGCAGAATCTTACAGGCAAAACCGTATAGGTCTTCATCACCTCTTCAATAGCGCGCTCATGAGGAATTAGATTTTCCCTTGATACCGAATACTTTATTATTGGGGAATTATTAACCACTGCTGCTAAATCATTAAAACAAACAGTATAAAGTTCATTTCCCCCTCCACCAATTCCCAGCGGACCAAATGTTTGTACTTTGCCATCGCCTATTATGCAATATATGTATTTCCCTTCTTTAAAAATGCTAGCTTCCATTTATGACTTAGCCTCATCAGCACTTGCGGCTACCAATGCTCCCTTGGCTACGCTTCTTAATGGCTGAGATGCCATCCTCACTAAAGCCACCGGAATGGGGAGTTTCAAGTGGTCTAAAATCTGTTTAAATCTATGGGCAAAACCTTTAGGCAGTGAAGTGCCTCCGGATAGAACAATACTTATGGGCTTGGTAATCCTGGGTAATCTTCTTGCCTTGCTAAACTCTTGTTTTATATTTTCAATTACATATTCAATTAGGTGATT
>JAGUUJ010000049.1 GCA_020063525.1 Candidatus Omnitrophota bacterium | reverse complement strand
TTATTGGATATTTTGGCCTGCCCCGCCTGCAAAGGCGATGTGGAGCTAAAAGATAATAAAATCGTCTGTAAAATTTGCGCAAAAAAATATCCCATAAAAGACGGCATTCCGATAATGCTGATTGATGAAGCAGAGGAATAGATCCAAGAATTAATACTTGCTACACGCCGCAAGCTGCATGCTACAGGTCAAGAGCGTAAAGCATGGAGCCTGAAGCAAAATAATTATGAAACGAATACTGGTAATACACGGGCCAAATTTAGATCTATTAGGGCAACGGGAGCCCGTTATTTATGGCAGAGTAACCTTAAAAGAAATCAATCGGGAACTCCAGAGGATTGCCAAAAAAAGAAAAGTGAGCCTGACCATAAAACAGTCTAATTATGAAGGCGAAATTGTAGGCCTTATTGGTAAAATAAAGAATAAATATGATGCGCTTTTAATAAATCCTGCAGCCTATACGCACACAAGCGTTGCCATTAGAGATGCTATTGCTGCGGCCAATGTATTGACCGTAGAAGTGCATCTTTCCAATATCTATTCCCGGGAAGAATTCAGGCAAAAATCTCTAATCAGCCCTGTAGCAAAAGGCACGATAATGGGTTTTGGCCCAAAAAGTTATAGTTTGGGCCTGGAAGCTTTAATAGATTTACTTTAATCCTGGAAGAATCCCGCACCTTCTTAAGAATAAAATGGTGTGGGGTTGTGGGGGTGCGGGGTGAATTTGCGCATACAAAAAACATATGCTAAATTAGCGCAAGAAAATCTCGATGGATTAATCATATCTTCTCCCGCGAATACCTCTTACCTTACTAATTTTACCAGTCGCGATTCCTATTTCTTAATATCAAAAAAAGCAAACGTCTATATCACAGACTCAAGATATATAGAAGAGGCCAAGAAGAACCTTAGAGGACCCACTTTGATAAAGAAAGTCAATGGTTCTGTTTTTAAAATAATAGCGGATGCCTGTATAGGCCTGGGGCTTAAGCGCATTGGATTTGAAGAAAAATATCTGTCCTTTGCCGAGCATAAAAAGATAAAACAAGAATTAAATAAAAGGGGGGATTTAATTCCTACCTATGGCCTGGTAGAAGAACTAAGACAAATAAAAACTGCTGAAGAGTTGGAAAAAATAAAGAAAGCAATTCAAATAGCAATAAAGGCATTCAAATTTATTAAAGATTTTATAGTTCCAGGAAAAAAAGAGGTTGAAGTAGCAGGGGAACTGGAGCGTTTTATAAGATATAATGGTGCTGGCGGGTCTGCATTTGACATAATTGTTGCCTCGGGGCCCAATTCAAGCTTTCCGCATCATATGACCTCTCAAAGAAAGCTCAAAAATAACGAACCTGTATTAGTTGACCTTGGTGTCGATTACATGGGCTATAAATCTGACTTGACAAGGGTTTTCTTTTTGGGTAAAATAAGTCCTGCTGTTAAGAAGATATACGATATAGTTCGCAAAGCGCAAGATAAGGCGATAAAAAATATAAAACCGGCTGTTCAGATGTATAAAATTGATACAGCTGCCCGCCAATATATAACCCAAAAAGGATGCGGCGGGTTTTTTGGTCATAACTTAGGGCACGGCATAGGATTAGAAGTGCACGAAGGGCCTCGCATATCTCCTAAAGTAAAAGGAATATTAAAGCAGGATATGGTTTTTACCGTTGAACCGGCAATTTATCTACCCGGTAAGTTTGGAATAAGATTAGAGGATATTGTTCTAGTAACTAAGAAAGGGTGCAACGTCTTAAGTGGCTCTCTCAGTAAATGACATTAAATCAGGATTGACAATATTGGTTGACCAAGATGTGTATCTGGTTGTAGAAACTCAGCATGTAAAACCCGGCAAAGGCGCTGCTTTTGTGCGTGCAAAATTAAGAAATCTGAAGAATAGCAACATTCAGGAGAAAACTTTCAGAGGTGACGAAAAAATTGAGACTGCTTTTGTCGAAGAAAGAAAACTTCAGTATCAATATTCGTCGGGAGGCATATATCATTTTATGGACCAGGACAATTTCGAGGAAATAGCCATCTCGGAAGATAACATTGGCGATAAGAAGAAATTCTTAAAAGATAATCTTGAAGTTACCGGATATTTCTATAAAGATGAAACATTGAACATAAATCTGCCGAATTTTATTGATTTTAAAGTCATCCATACTGAGCCGGGCATAAAAGGCGATACGGCAAAAAGCGGTACCAAACCCGCAAAAATAGAATCCGGCGCCGTCATTCAAGTTCCGCTTTTTATAGATACCGGAGATAAAATTAAAGTAGATACCCGAACCGGAGAATATATTGAAAAGGCATATTCATAAAAAATGGGGTTTTAAATGAATATAAAAGAAATAAAAGAACTGATAAATCTTATGAATGAGAATGGTCTTGTAGAGATAGAGATAGAAAAAGATGGTATGCGTATCAGATTAAAAAAGACCGGGGCAGACATGGAAGCATCTGCAGGCCAAACTATAGTGATTGAAAAAACAGGGCTCTCACCAACTCAAACTAAAGAAGGAACTCCTGAGAGCATTGAAAAATTAGCTACTAAAACGGTTGAAATAAAAGCGCCGATGGTAGGAACTTTTTATCGCACACCTTCGCCAGAAGCATCACCTTACGTTGAAGCAGGCCAGACAATCGAACCCGGACAGGTTATATGCATCATAGAGGCAATGAAATTAATGAATGAAATAAAATCCGAAATCAAAGGTAAAATCTTAGAAATCCTTGTTGATAATACTGAACCCGTAGAATTTGGACAACCAATGTTTCTTATCGAACCCCTCTAATGTTAGTTAGTGGTGATTGGTGAGTGGTTAATTAACCAATTAACTAATTAACAAATTAACCAAATGTTTTCTAAAATATTAATAGCCAACCGGGGCGAAATAGCCCTAAGAATAATCCGTGCCTGCCGAGAATTGGGTATACGCACAGTAGCTGTATATTCTGAGGCAGATAGGAATTCTTTGCATACGCGTTTTGCCGATGAGGCGATCTGCATAGGTAAGGCCCAGAGTAGCAACAGTTACTTAAATATACCCGCGATTATAAGCGCTGCAGAAATTACGGATGTAGATGCGATACACCCGGGTTATGGCTTCTTAGCAGAAAATCCTCATTTTGCGGAAATCTGTGAATCCTGTCAGATAACTTTCATCGGTCCGACATCAGATAATATCAGGCTTATGGGAGATAAAATGGCTGCCCGCGCCAATATGCAAAAAACAGGCCTGCCCATAATCCCAGGCAGTATATCGATAGTCAAAAACAAAGAAGAGGCGCTAAGGACTGCCAAAAGAACAGGATATCCTGTAATTATAAAAGCAGCGGCGGGTGGCGGCGGAAAAGGAATGCGGATTGCCCACAATGATATAAGCTTAATCAGCAATCTTATGACTGCCCAAGCTGAAGCAGAGGCGAGTTTTGGAAATCCCAATGTGTATATTGAAAAGTATATTGAGAGACCCCGCCATATTGAAATTCAAATTTTAGCGGATAAATACGGCCGCGTTATACATTTAGGCGAAAGGGATTGCAGTATTCAAAGAAGGCATCAAAAATTATTAGAAGAATCCCCTTCGCCAGCAGTAGACAACAGGCTGCGTAAACGCCTGGGCGAGCTGGCTGTAAAAGGCGCAAAGACAATAAACTACATCGGCGCAGGAACCATTGAATTCTTATTAGATCAAAATAATAATTTTTATTTTATGGAAATGAACACAAGAATCCAGGTCGAACACCCCGTAACCGAAATGGTAACCGGAATTGACTTAATAAAAGAACAAATCCGCATAGCTTGTGGTGAAAAATTACATTTTCAACAGGATGATATTCGAATCAAAGGCGCGAGCCTTGAGTGCCGCATAAATGCCGAAGACTACGAAAACAACTTTATGCCCTGTCCGGGGAAAATTGAAACGCTCAATTTGCCCGGAGGGCCGGGTGTACGTCTTGATACACACATCTATCCGGGGTACGAAATCCCCACCTTTTACGATTCCCTGTTAGCCAAAGTAATAACGTACGCCGATACGCGCGAAGAAGCAATCCGTATTATGCAGCGGGCATTGCATGAATTCAATATTGCACCTGTAAAGACAACCATCCCTTTTCATTTACGTTTATTGCAGAACCCTCTATTTCTCAAGGGCGAAATATCGACTCATTTCGTTCAGGAGATGTTAAAAGAAGAACAGGTAGATCTATCGGCAAATGAATAAGCTTATCTAAAAATATTCTATTCGGAGGAATAATGCATAAAGAGGAATCACGAACAGATTTAGGCAATATTAGAATACATAAAAATGTTATTGCCTCAATCGCTTCTATCGCGGCAGTTGAAATTGAGGGAGTAAAACGCATAGGAGGAGATTTCAGGAGCGGGCTCTTAGAATTAATCGGTAAAAAGGCTTTGCTCGCAATCAAAGTTGACATTGACAAGAATGATGAAATTAGACTTGAAGTCCCGCTGGTTATAAGATATGGTTTTAATATTCCCGATATGGCCAATAAGGCACAAGAAAATATTCGTAATGCCTTGGAAAAAATGACAAACCTGTCTATAAAGTATATAAATATAAATGTCCAGGGCATAGAGAGGGGGTAATAGATGCGCATATTTACGGTTTTAGGAATATTATTTTACGCGGTAGTCCTTATTCTTATCGGAATGATATTAATAATATTCTCTGTTAATTTATTACAGCCTCAGGACATAAATAATCTGCTTGCGTATACACAATATAATATTAATTCGAGAATTATCGTAGGGCTCTCCGGCCTTTTATTAATAGTAATCAGCTTTTCGTTTGCACAATTAATCTTGGGACGGTTTCAACGGGAAAGGACGATTGCCTTTACAACCGCCTCAGGGGAAGTAACTATTGCTCTTTCTGCAGTTGAGGATTTGATAAAACGGCTTGCAGGCGTGCTCCCGGAAATAAAAGAATTAAGGCCGGATGTAATTGCAACTAAAAAAGGCATTATTGTTGATATTAGAGTTGTATTAAAGTCAGAGGCAAATATCCCTGATTTGACTAGCCGGTTGCAGGAAATAACCAGGTCTAAAATACAGGAAATCCTCGGTCTTGAAGAACAGATAATTATTAAAATTCATGTCCTAAAGATTATTTCAATCCATGACACAGACAGAAAAAGAAAAGAATTAGAAAAAGAGGAACCTACAATACCATTCAGTGGTTACGGTAGAACGTAACCGTTAAAGCGCAAAAATCATAAGTAAAATAATACTTATACCGCAAAGGCGCAAAGAAAAACTTTTGCGTTTTAGCGATTAAAAGGGAGGGTAGTAACTTATGACTAAGATAGGGGTTCTTACCGGCGGAGGCGATTGTCCAGGATTAAATCCTGTAATTAGAGCGGCAGTCAGAAAAAGCCTAAATGAAGGCTACGAAATTATAGGTATTAAAAACGGCTGGAAAGGTTTAATTGAAAATGACATTATAAGTTTAAAACTGGAAAGCGTCTCAGGAATATTACCTAAAGGTGGTACAATTTTGGGCACAAGCCGGACAAATCCATATAAAAAAGAAGGCGATTTGCAAAAACTAAAAGATAATTATAAGAAACTCGGGCTGGACGCATTAATCGCGACCGGAGGAGAAGACACGTTGGGAGTAGCAACAAAATTAATCAAGGATGGCATCACAAATATTGTAGGCGTGCCTAAAACCATAGATAATGACCTCTCTACTACAGATTACACTTCTGGATTCGATACAGCATTAAATACTGCCATGGAATGCATTGATAAGCTGCACACTACCGCAGAAAGCCACCACCGTATTATTGTTGTAGAAGTCATGGGCAGGCACGCAGGATGGATTGCTACTGAAGCAGGGATTGCAGGCGGAGCAGATGTAATTTTGATTCCTGAGATACCTATTGATATCGAAGAGACGTGTGAGCTGCTAAAGAAGAGGCATGCGCGCGGGAAGTTATTTAGTATAGTAGTCGTGGCTGAAGGCGCTAAATTCAAAGAGGGGACCATGATTACCCAAGAGGAAAAATTAGATGAGTTTGGCCACGTTAGGCTGGGAGGTATTGGTGAAACCTTAGGGCAAGAAATAGAAAAGAGAATGGGTTATGAAACAAGAGTAAGTGTTCTTGGGCATATTCAGAGAGGAGGCAGCCCCACTGCTTTTGATAGAATCCTAGGCACAAGATTTGGAGTAAGGGCGGTGGAGTTAGTGAAAGCTAAAAAATTCGGCAGGATGGTAGCGCTGGCAGGTAATAAAATTATCGATGTTCCAATTGAGGAGGCGGTCAGTGTCTTAAAAACAGTGGATATGGACCTTTACGAAATTGCTAAGGTATTTTTTGGATAAGTGAGGACATAAGTTATGGAGCGATAGCGAACATAACTTATAAGTCTGAACTTACCCTTGACATTTTGTTCTAAGTAACTGCTTCAAAATGTCAAGGGTTAATTCGCACAATAACTTACTCACACTCGCGTGTTCGTAAGTTATGTGCTCATTTAATGAGAGATAGAATTAAGGATATATTGTTGGAAAGCATACAAGTCAAAGAAGAACTATTGCGCACGGGTATCGGAAAAATTATAGAAATAACCGATCTTATAACAGACTGCCTTAAAAAGAACGGGAAAGTAATTCTTTTTGGAAACGGCGGTTCAGCTAGTGATAGCCAACACATTGCAGCAGAACTCGTGGGTAGATTCAAAAAAGACAGGAATGCTTTATCCGCCATTGCGCTTACAACAAATACAGCTATATTAACGTCTCTCGCAAATGATTATGGTTATGAGGTAGTTTTTGCAAAACAGATTGAAGCACTGGGGCGGAAAAATGATGTTGCTATCGGGATATCAACCAGCGGAAAAGCAAAGAATGTGGTTCTTGGTATCAAACAGGCTAAAAAAATGGGCCTGAAGACCATTGCCCTTACAGGTGCGGATGGAGGAGAGCTAGCAAAATTAACTGATATATCACTGGTAATACCTTCATCAGTTACAGCCAGAATTCAAGAAGCGCATATCACCATAGGACATATCGTATGCGAACTGGTAGAACAGGCTGTCTGTCGAGAGACCTAGCGCCAAAAAAAGAATGCCCCGTTTATTAGAAAAGAAAATCCAAAGTTTAAGGAAGCTTAAAAAGCTAATTCCATACTTTAAGGCTCGACGTCAGAAAGTCGTATTCACTAACGGTTGTTTTGATTTGTTGCACTACGGGCATGTAAAGTATTTGCAGGATGCCAAAAAAAAAGGCGATGTCCTTGTTGTAGGAATAAATAGCGATTCATCGGCAAAAAGGATTAAAGGAAAAAAAAGGCCGGTTGTTAATGAAAAGGATAGATTGCGGCTAGTCGCGGCTTTAGAAAGCGTAGATTATGTAGTGCTTTTCAAAGAAGACACGCCGCTTAAAATAATAAAGTTTATAAAACCGGATGTGCTTGTTAAAGGTGCGGATTGGAACAAGAATAATATAATAGGCAAAGATTTTATGCTCAGTTATGGCGGCCGTGTCTCTACGATAAAATTTGTAAAAGGATACTCCACCTCTAATTTAATCAAAAAAATTGCCAAACGCTTCTAAAACCAAAGTTATCTACAGGGTTATTGATGCAAATATAAATCGGGCGAAAGAAGGTTTGCGCGTATGCGAGGAAATAACCAGATTTATCCTGGACAGTTATAATTTAACATCCGAATTTAAAAAAATAAGGCATAGGACCGATGCAATATTAAAATACTTGCCAGGAAACATGAAACTATTTCAAGAAAGAAAAAGCTTAAAAGATGTAGGCAGAAAAATATATATCAATGAGCTAAAAAGGAGAAATTGCCAGGATATTTTCTTTGCGAACATGCAGCGCGTAAAAGAATCCATAAGAGTCTTGGAAGAATTTACCAAACTTATTAATAAAAATACCGCTGTTAAATTTAAAAGATTAAGATACGATATTTATGAACTTGAAAAAAAAGCTGCTAAGAGAATCTCGTCTTTATGTTATCGTAGATAAAAAAGTCTCAGCGGCGAGGCCTATATTTAATATAGCCAGCAAAATAAAAGATTCAGGCGCTGACATAATTCAATTAAGAGACAAGGAATCAAAAAAAGAATTTATCCTGAAAGAGGCTTACAAACTACGTAAATTGTTAACAAACACTCAAACTTTATTTATTATTAATGACTACATAGATATTGCCAAGCTCGTAGATAGCGATGGAATCCATTTAGGCCAGAATGACCTGCCACTAGATACAGCCAGACAATTATTAGGTAAAGATAAAATTATCGGTGTATCCTGCCATAGTTTAAACCAGGCCATTGAAGCACAAAAAAACCAAGCAGATTATATAAGTATAGGTCCAATCTTCTCTACTCCTACCAAACCCGAATATAAGGCCGTAGGTTTAGATTTAATAAGGAAGGTTAAAAGAGCGATTCATATACCTTTTTTTGTTATCGGCGGAATTAATGAAAATAACATAAATGACATAAAGTCTCAAGGCGTAAAAAGAGCGGCTGTCTGCAGGGCGATTTTACAGGCAAGGGATATTTCGTCAGCAACGAAATATTTTTATGACAAATTGCACTAAAAATCTCGGCAACGGTAACGAAGCCCGTATCGGTTAAGGTTAGGGTAACGTAACCGTAGCCGATTGACGAAACGGGTATCGTAGCCGTAGCCTTAACCGACTGGCAGAAATATTTTAAGATATGACTCAATTAGAATACGCCAAGAATAATATTATAACGCCTTTAATGAAAAGGATTGCTTATAAGGAAGGTAAGAACCCCAATTTAATTTTGAAATGGGTAAGGGAAGGTAGGGTTGTCATTCTTCATAATCGAAAACACAATATAAAAAAACCTTGTGCTGTAGGTTGGGGGCTGCGTACAAAAATAAATGCAAACATAGGCACCTCAACTGATAAATCACAAATTAGCGATGAGTTAAGAAAAATAGAGGTTGCGGTAAAATACGGCGCAGATACAATTATGGATTTAAGCGTAGGAGGGAACCTTAAGAAAATAAGAAAGCAAATATTAGAGTATTCGCCCGTACCCGTTGGAACAGTGCCTGTTTACGAAATAGCGGTAAATGCTCAAAAAATAAAAGGAAACTTTTTAAAATTTAGTATCGATGATATATTGGATAATCTAGAATCACAGGCTAAAGAGGGCGTGGATTTTTTTACCATTCACGCGGGTGTTACGAGAAAAAGCCTGGGAGTTCTAAAGAAACATAAACGGATACTGGATATTGTCTCAAGGGGTGGAGCAATATTAGCCAGCTGGATAGCCCGCAACAAAAAAGAGAACCCTTTTTATGAATATTTTGATAAGATTCTGGATATAGCTTATGATTACGATATAACTCTAAGCTTGGGAGACGGATTAAGGCCGGGCTCTATATTGGATGCAACAGATAATGCACAAATTGCTGAGCTTAAAATTCTGGGTGATTTAGCTAATCGTGCAAAAAAAAGAAATGTCCAGGTAATGATTGAAGGTCCGGGACACATTCCCTTAAATCAAATCAAGAGAAATATTGTTTTAGAAAAAACTATTTGCCGCAATGCCCCCTTTTATGTTTTAGGTCCCCTGGTTACTGATATAGCAGCGGGATACGACCATATAAGCAGCGCTATCGGAGGCGCTCTTGCTGCAAGTATAGGTGCGGATTTTTTATGTTATGTAACCCCTTCGGAACATCTCAGGCATCCGTCTGTGGAAGATGTCAAGGAAGGTGTTATAGCTTACAGGATCGCAGCACACGCAGCCGATATAGCAAAAGGTATAAAATCAGCAATACGCTGGGATAAAAAGATGTCAGAAGCTCGCAAAAGACGCGATTGGAAACAACAGATTGCTCTGTCTATAGATCCGGATAAAGCAAAAAATTACAGGACTTCTTCAAAACCACAATTATTGGATGTATGTACGATGTGCGGTAAATATTGTTCTATTAAATTAATGGAAAAATGCAAGCGTCTCTTTTAATTATGCGGGCGTAGTTCATCGGTAGAACAC
>JAGUUJ010000098.1 GCA_020063525.1 Candidatus Omnitrophota bacterium | reverse complement strand
TTTATGCACCGCCTGCTTGGGCAGGCTCCCGGAGTGGTGTTTGCACCGTTTCGCCTCACTGTCGTTCGGCTTCACTCCACGCTCGCTGGGTCGCTCGCTTAGAGCTTTTGCAATAGCCCGATTCGGCTTTGTGTTGGGCGCATTTTGGGTGGCGGCAAAATGCGCCCAACACCTTGCGTCCTCTTCCTCGCAAAAATCCTAAATATAAAGTCCTTCTTTATTGCGGCGGCCAAAAAATTTTTAAAAGGTGTTCCTATAATATAGAATTCCAAAAAATCTTTGATTATTTGTTTATTTCCTATCTCCTCGCTGCCTTCTGAGTTGTTCATTTATGTCATTTAGCAGCTTGCTGTCTTCTGTTTTCCAGTATTTCGGCCCTGCTACGCCATGTTCGACGTCATGTTTAAAGCCGTGTTTTATAAGGAGTATTTTAGCTAGTTCCGAAGTTGAATAAATTCTGCCATCGTTTTTGTACTTTAATTTGTTTGATAGTGCTATAATCTGTGCTTGCTCATCCTTGAAAAGCCTTGTGTTGTAGAAATATAAAGTTTGTCCATTTTTTATCAACCCGGCTTCTGCAAGCTCTTGAAAAGTAACCCTGCCAGCTTTCCGTGTATATTGTATGTCAGTAGTCACGGTAGGCGTCGCCCGCGCATAAGTTGCTGTTTGTGTAATCTTAATTAGTTCCAGGGGCAATCCTATTGAGTTCCAGATTTCTGATTTCTTTGTCTCCATCTCCTTGGCAAGGTTTTCCCTATCCTTTTTTAACTGCTCAATTTCTTCTTCCTTTGCTTCAACGTCAGAGTCAATAGTTTCTATCCTTCCGGTGTAATCTTCATCAATTTTTTCTTCTCCAGAAATAGTGTCTTTTATTTCCTTTTCCCTTGCCTCTATGAGCTTGATAACGTTTTTACTCTGCAGACTCTCATACCCCAAAAGACCGGAAAGAATCTGCCACACAGAATCATCAACAACATCCGCCCTCCTGACAGAGTAAAGGAGAGACCTCTCAAACTCCACCCCCCTCAGTGGACTATAAACCCTAATCTCAGAACCATTCGCAATAACGGCGAGCAAAGCTGCCTCATCAAAAGTATAACCCTTAATCTGCTCAATGTGGTCAGTCAAGTTTTCGCTGTAATTTTTTGTATCAATAAGAATCTTGCAATCAGCAGGCACATTCTTAATAAAAATATCTATCAATCCTCCTCTTCGCGTCCTATACTCAAACTCGAGATCTTCCCGCCTATGTCCAAGCAAAACCAACAGAGGCACAACAATCTTCTGCTTAACATTCTCCTCAGTAGGACCAACATCGTTCTCACTAAAATTTGCAATTTTTTTTAATTCTTCCATACTCATCTTACTCCTCCAATTTTAAACTTTTCTCAAACACAAATAAATGTTCATGCATTATAAGCAAAAAATTGTAGTCTTTTGACTTTTGGCTCCAATAGGGCGTAGTTGTGCAATTCCACTGGTGTTTAACAATATCTTCTTTAAGTTTAAAACCAACATCCAGAAAACCCTGCATAACTCGATAAGCAATGGGTGTAAAATACGTCTTTCTCCGCGTATCCCCAATAAGTATTCCACAATATTTCTTAGGCTTCAAAACACGGTAGCATTCTGATGTGACCCGCTTTATTTCATCGCAAAATTTATCAATATCATGGATGTTAGATAAATCGCCCTCGATTTTTCCATCGCTATATTTAATAATATCTGCGTATGGCGGATGGGTGGCAATTAAATCAACAGAATTATCTTTTACATCTTTAAGATTCCGGGCATCTCCTGCCTTTACAGTAATTTCAACCTTGGGAATATCTTCACCCACATCAAATTTAAGGTTATTTTTTGTCATTTCTACCATTTTGGGATTTATATCGAACCCTAACGCATTTCTACCGGTAAGCTTACATTCTATTAAAGTTGTGCCGCAACCACACATTTGATCTAAGATTAAATCTTTTGATTTGGAGTACCTCAGAATAAGATTGCGGGGAATTTGAGGAGCCCAGTTACCTCTAAAATTAGGTTGGTGTGTTGCCCATTTGCCTCTTTCGGGAAATGACCATACGGTAGTAGTTTCTAACTCGAACTTTTCTGGTTGGAGCCTAATCATAATTTATTGATTTAGCATATTTATTGGGAGCGGGATATTTTCTTCCTGCAGCAGCAAAAATGATCCTATCAATCTGTGTATCGCCAGCAGCCACCCATCTAATAAATCTCATCAAGTATTCTCTTGGCGGATCCATTTTGCTCTTTTTTGGCGCACCTGGGCCAAAGTTGAAATCTTGTTCAATCATTAAAAGCTGCGCAACATACAAATTAATTTCTGCTTCATCCAATTGCATAGGAAAATCTATTTTTCTTAGTTCATCAATATAATCCTCGGGGTCCTTGCCGTTAAAAACACCCTCCAATGCTTTAAATAATTTCTTGCTACCCTCAAGATTACTTTCTCTTTTTATATAAAAGTCTATTAATAATCTAATGTGGGTCGGATAAAATTCTTTTTCGCTCCCTCTAATTAAACCTATCGCATAGTCATTATCAGAAAATTTGCCTGTTTGCGTCACTGTGACCTTTGCATTTTTCTTACTCGTATAAATCACTTGATGCTCTTCCTTATTAAGTTTTCTTAATTTAGCTGCTAGCTGTAACATCTCCATATCCTTCCCCCTTTTTATTGTACTACAAAATAACAATAAGAGTTAGGGGGGATATCTCTTCTACGGAGATGTCACGCTAACTCACTCTTAATAATTTAAGATGACGAGTTCCTTAATTGCGCCTCTACCTGAAGCCTTGCAATTAATTGCTCTTTTTGCGAGCACAACTTCAATTCTAAAATTCTTATAAAGCTTACGGATAAAAGAAGTATTAGAATTACTTAACATTATTTTACACCCAATTTTGTCTAATTCTCTAAAAACCTTACCTAGTTTCACCTGCTCTTTTTCTCCGAACGGTTCTTTTGTATAACTGGTAAAACTTGATGTTTTATTTAAGGGCTGATATGGTGGGTCAAAATAGATAAAATCTTCTTTTTTAGCGAGTTTCAGGCATCTATCAAAATCGCCGTATAAAATCTCAACATTCTGTAAAGCTAAACTTACAGCGATTATATTTCTAGAATTGCAAATCAAAGGATTCTTATAGCCACCAAAAGGAACATTAAATTTGCCCTTGCTGTTTACCCGGTACAA
>JAGUUJ010000006.1 GCA_020063525.1 Candidatus Omnitrophota bacterium | reverse complement strand
TACCTATACCTATCCACTCTGCCATATCTGTTTCTCCTTGATATATAACTTATTATTTATCAATATGTTAAGGATATGCATCTTCTTTTGTGAGGAACAATTGAGAAAGGATGTGTTAAATTCTACAACAATGCCGCAACCTTGTCAATGATTATTTTAATAAGTGATATGTTGTAAAGTTCATAGACATGTGTAACACTCTTGCTGCGGGATTTGCTCGCGTGCTGAAAATTTTTGCCGATATATATGGATTAGACTGTTAGCGGACTGGCTTGGGTGGTTTCAAGCAGCATCTAGAAAGTTCGAGCGGGCAGGGTTGCCCCGCTAAAGGCGTAGTCAGGCAGAGCGAGAAGTTTCTCGAAGCGAGAAATTCCACGCTGGGGAATTTCGAGCGGTGCTGCGAGAAACCAGCCAAGACAGACCGCTAAAAGAAAAAGGCGAAGTTTGGACTTCGCCTTTTTTGCTAACTTCTATAACCCGCGGTTTTAATACATTCCTCCGCCCATTCCGCCCATTCCGCCTCCTGGTGGCATAGGCATAGGAGTTTCTTTCTCAGGTTTATCGGTAACTACTGCCTCAGTCATTAATAATAGCGCTGCTACGGAAGAAGCATTCTGCAAAGCAGAACGCGTAACCTTAGTAGGGTCAATTACACCAGCTTCAATCATATCCACATAGGCATCTTGGTTAACATCATAACCTATATTGGTCTTTTCCTGCTTTACCCGCTGCACTATAACCGAACCTTCAAGGCCGGCATTCTGCGTAAGTTGTCTTATGGGTTCTTCCAGTGAGCGTTTTATTATATCCACGCCGATTTTTTCGTCGCCTTCAAGTCTGAGTTTGTCTAACGCAGGAAGAGTGCGTAGCAATCCAACTCCACCGCCGGGGATTATCCCTTCCCCAACTGCTGCGCGCGTAGCATGCAGGGCATCTTCTACGCGGGCCTTCTTTTCTTTCATTTCAGTTTCCGTAGCTGCGCCCACATTAATTACTGCTACTCCGCCTGCAAGCTTAGCCAGGCGCTCCTGAAGTTTTTCCTTATCGTAATCTGAGTCGGTATCTTCAACCTGTTTCTTGAGCTGGGCAATCCTGCCATTAATTGCCTGGGTCTTGCCTGCGCCTTCAACTATAGTAGTATTTTCTTTATCTACTTTTACCCTTTTTGCCCGGCCTAAATCCTCAATATCCACATTCTCTAATTTTATTCCTAACTCTTCGGTTAATGGCTTTCCTCCGGTAAGTACAGCAATATCCTCTAACATTGCCTTGCGTCTATCACCGTAACCCGGCGCCTTAACAGCGCAAGCTGATAGTGTGCCGCGTAGTTTATTTACTACTAATGTAGCCAATGCCTCGCCTTCTACCTCTTCTGCAAGAATCAAAAGCGGTTTTCCGGTGCGGGCAATCTTCTCTAATAAAGGTAATAAATCTTTTAGCGAGGATATCTTTTTTTCATGGATGAGGATGTAGGGTTCCTCAAGGATACACTCCATACGTTCTGCGTCAGTCACAAAATAAGGAGAGAGATACCCTTGGTCAAACTGCATACCTTCCACAACTTCCAGGGTTGTAGCCATTGACTTTGCTTCTTCTACGGTGATGACGCCGTCTTTACCTACCTTATCCATAGCTTCGGCAATTAAATCTCCGATAGCGGTATCGCAGTTTGCGGCAATTGAGGCAACCTGAGCTACTTCCTTCTTATCTTTAATGGGTGTAGAAAGCTTCTTTAATTCCTCTACCACCTTTTCCACTGCTTTTTCAATCCCGCGCTTTAAAGCCATGGGATTTGCTCCTGCAGTAACATTTTTGAGGCCTTCGCGGTAAATCGCCTCAGCCAAAATTGTGGCAGTAGTTGTCCCGTCTCCGGCAATGTCTGAAGTCTTCTCAGCAACCTCTTTGACCATCTGAGCGCCCATATTTTCAAACGGGTCTTCCAAATCAATTTCTTTGGCAACCGTGACGCCGTCTTTAGTGATTGTGGGCGAGCCAAATTTTTTATCCAAGACCACGTTACGGCCCTTAGGCCCTAAGGTTACCTTGACTGCCGCGGCTAACTGTTCCACACCGCTCAAAATCTTCCTGCGGCCTTCGTCTTTAAATAATAATTGTTTTGCCAT
>JAGUUJ010000062.1 GCA_020063525.1 Candidatus Omnitrophota bacterium | reverse complement strand
TACTTTTACCGCTTCTTGCACCACCAGTGATGAAGACTAATTTCCTGCTCATTTAATATTCTATTCCCTCTCTTCCCTTTATACCTTTATCAAAAGGATGTTTTATGTTCTTTATCTCACTAACTAAGTCTGCCATTTTTATTATCTTTTCGGGAGCACCACGGCCTGTTAGTATCAATTCTAAGTCTTCTGGCTTGGAATCCAATATCCCTAAGACCTCTTCCTCTTTCAAAAATCCATCGCGCAAAGAAATGATTATCTCATCCAGTATAAGGACATCGTATTTCTTTTCTTGATAGATTCTCTTAATAAACTCCATACCCTCAAGACATTCTTTTCGAATATCAGCCGGGTCTATTTCTTTGTGAAAATGTGGATGTTTTTTAGCAAATCCAAAGACATCTACGCCGAGTTTCTCTAAAACCCTGTGCTCCCCGTATTCCCATTTTTCAGGGTCTTTATGAAAATAGACATAGCAGACCTTGAGATTATGTCCCCTTGCCCTTACAGCAAGTCCAACTGCAGCGGTTGTCTTACCTTTGCCGTCACCGGTATAAACCTGAATCAGCCCTTTTCTTTCCATCACGCCCCTCCTTTCTTTTGCTTTTCTTCCTCGGAAACCAAAAAGACATAAGGTTTAGAAGAGATAGGGTTTTCCTTTACCAACACAACTGTTTTATAAACCTCTTCAATAATCTCATAAGTCAATACCTTCTGGGGAGGGCCAGCCTTGTATATAAAACCATTATTAAAGAGAATCAATCTGTCACAATACTGGCTGGCTAAGTTAAGATCATGCAGGACGATAATGACGGTAATACCATTTTCTTTATTCAGCCTTTTTATAAGGTCTAAGATCTTCACCTGATGGGCTATGTCTAAATGGCTGGTAGGTTCATCCAGAAGAAGCAATCTTGGTTCTTGTGCAAGGGCGCGAGCAATAACCACAAGTTGTCTTTCCCCGCCGCTTAAATCTCCAATGAACCTTTCTTTAAGCTGAAGGGTGCCAGTTAAGGCCATTGCTTCCTGAGCAATTCTCTCATCAACTTTAGTTTCTAAAAATTGTAATTTCTTTCGGTGAGGAATCCTTCCCAGAAGTACAAATTCCTCAACAGCCATAAAGTTTGCTACGGAATTTTGAGAAACTACGGCTATTTTTTTAGCCAGTTCTTTAAAACTAAATTTTTCTATATTCTCCTTTTCAAGAAGAATTTCACCCTTTTTTGGTCTAATAACCTTAGTTATTGCTCGAAGAAGGGTGGTCTTTCCTGAACCATTGGGACCAATTATTCCTATAAGTTCTCTGGCACTTATTTTAAAATTGATATCTTGAAGAATAAATTTTGAATCATATCCACAGGTTAGGTTTTTTATCTCAAGCATTATTTCTCTCCCAGTAGAACTTGCTTCTTACTTAAGGCGTAAACAAAAAGAGAACCTCCTAATATGCCAGTAATTACTCCAACTGGTAATTCCATAGGAGAAATAATTGTCCTTGCTAAAGTATCACAGAAAATTAAGAAACCTGCTCCACAGAGAAAGGAGCTAATTAAAAGAATACGGTGGTCTTGTCCTACAAACATCCGTACAAAATGGGGAACTACCAATCCCGCAAAACCAATTATTCCAGCTATAGATACACTGCACCCGGTAAGCAATGAGGCAAGAATAAACAGCAACCGCTTGGTCCTTTCTATATTTATACCTAAATGTAATGCTTCTTCTTCACCCAAGGAAAAGGCATTAAGATCGAGACAGAAAACATAAGAAATAATCAACCCCAAGATAGATACTAAAACTACTAACTTTATAAGAAACCAATTTGGCTCTTCTAATGAGCCCATTATCCAGAAGACAATTCCATGCAGGTCTTCTACACGAGAGACAGCCATTATGAGCATAATCAAAGATGAAGCGATAAAACTTATCATTACACCTGTTAGAAGAAGTCCTTGAATCTTTAATATGCCTCTCCTTATGCTCAAAGAATACACCAGCAAAATAACTAAACTAGCACCCAGAAAACCAAAAAGGGGTAAAGTAAAAATCCCAAATGTCTGATGTAATCGGAAAACAATATTTAAACAT
>JAGUUJ010000079.1 GCA_020063525.1 Candidatus Omnitrophota bacterium | reverse complement strand
TTTTCAAGCTCTCGACACGGGTTCAAATCCCGTCGGGGTCGTTAGTTTTATTAACATATTCGTCTAGTCTAGGACACCCCGCCATCGGCGGGGCGACACCGGTTCAAATCCGGTTGGGGACGCTTAATTCGCAGACGCCCTACGGGCTACGACTTACGTCACTAAAAGGACGTAAGTAATTGTTCCGTAAGTCGTCTGCTCATTAAATGTGCGGAATAATTGGTTATATCGGCGAAAGGCAAGCGCAACCCATACTCTTAAATGGGCTCAAGCGCTTAGAATATCGGGGTTATGATTCTTGCGGTATGGTTACTTATTTAGAGGCTAAGGATTCTCTTTCCTTGAGAAAACTACCCGGTAAGGTTAAGGATTTAGGAAAGTTGCTTGTAAATAAACCGCTTACAGGCCATCTGGGAATTGCGCATTGTAGATGGGCAACCCACGGGGCCCCGAATCAGGTTAATGCCCATCCGCACCTTGACTGTAAAGGCGAAATCGCCCTTGTGCATAACGGAATCATTGAGAACTATGCAGAGTTAAAAAAGGAACTGATTAAAGAAGAGCACAGGTTTATTAGCCAGACCGACACTGAAGTAATCACCCATCTTATTGAGAAGTTTTACTCTAACCCCACGCCTTTAGAAGAAGCGGTAAGAAAGGCGCTCTCTAAATTAGAGGGCTCTTTTGCCATTGCCGTGGTGGCAAAAAAAGAGCCGGATAAGTTAGTAGGCGCGCGTTTAGGAAGCCCTTTAATTATAGGTTTAGGCAAAAACGAGAATTTCCTTGCCTCAGATATCCCAGCGGTTTTGGATTATACTAAGGATGTCGTTTTCTTAGAAGAGAATGAAATGGCAGTCTTAACTAAAGACAAATTTAAAATAACCGGCCTTGACGGAAAAGAGGTTCTTAGAAAACCTCTGCGCATAAATTGGGATATAGCTCAAGCCCAGAAACAGGGCTACAAACACTTTATGCTTAAAGAAATTAATGAACAGCCTAAAATTATGGAGAGTCTTCTGAGTATGAGAATCCAAAAAGATAGCGGTAAAATTGTCTTTGAGGAGCAAAAGATTCCTGAAGAGAAACTACAAAATATAAAAAGTATCTCCATTGTTGCCTGTGGCACAGCTTATCATGCTGGCTTGGCGGGAAAGTATATTCTAGAATCAATTTGTGCTATACCTACATCTGTAGATGTTTCCAGTGAATTCCGATATAGAGACTTACTTATTGATAAAGATACCTTGGTAATTGCTATTAGCCAATCTGGAGAAACTGCGGATACCCTCGCAGGCGTAAGAGAGGCAAAGAAACTTGGCGCAAGCATACTTTCGATTTGTAATGTTTTGGGCTCGACTTTAACCCGAGAATCCGACGGAGTAATTTATACCCACGCAGGCCCAGAAATTGGCGTTGCCTCAACTAAGGCTTATACTGCACAGCTTTTATCTTTATATTTATTGGCCTTTTATCTAGGCAGGATAAGAAATAATTTAGCCGAATCCAAAATTAATAAATATCTTGAAGAGTTAAAACAGGTTCCTAAATTACAAGATATAATTTTAAAGCAGCAAAAAGAAATTGCAAGCCTTAGCCGCCGGCATTCGCATTTCGGCTCATTTTTATTTTTAGGCAGAAATGTTAATTACCCTTCGGCCATGGAAGGAGCATTGAAGCTCAAAGAGATTTCGTATATACCGGCTGAAGGTTATGCTGCCGGAGAGATGAAGCACGGGCCGATTGCCTTAATTGATGAGTACCGCGCAGTAGTCTGTATTGTCCCTCAATCCAAAGTTTATGAGAAGATGGTCTCCAATATTCAGGAGATACGCTGCCGCCGGGGCAAAATCATTGCTATTGCCAGCGAAGACGATGATGAGATAAAAGAATTAACCAAAGAAGTTATATATATACCGGCCGTCAATGATTTGCTTTCTCCGTTAATAGTGGCATTGCCACTACAGCTGTTAGCCTACCATATAGCTGTCAAGAGAAGTTGTGATGTGGACCAGCCGCGTAATTTAGCCAAGTCCGTAACCGTGGAATAA
>JAGUUJ010000115.1 GCA_020063525.1 Candidatus Omnitrophota bacterium | reverse complement strand
CCTTCGGCATAGATAGTATCAAAAGCAAGGCTTGATTTACCCGATCCGGAAAGCCCGGTAAAACAGATGAGTTTATTACGGGGCAGCTTTAGGCTTATATTTTTTAAGTTATGCTCTTTAGCGCCTCTTATAATAATTGTATTTTCCATATTTAATAAGCAGACAATTTATGGAACGCAAGTGAACATAAATTGTAGCCCCACACGCAATTTCTGAGTGTGGGGCATCTGCGAATTAAACCCAGCACTAATTTTGATAATAAGAAGCTAAATGGAAAATTAGTGCTGGGTAAATTCAACCAACAAACTTATGTTCGCTATCGCTCCATAAGTTTGGGTTTCATTTATCTTTTTTTCTTTTTCGTGCCGCCTCTTTTCATCTTGGCGCAAGAGACATCGCCTTTTTTGTCAATGAAATAGAGGTATCCTTTCTTCTTCTTGATACCGCACTTTGCCACCTTCTTAGGGCTACCTCCCCTTTTTTTACCTCTAGCCATCTTGGCGCAAGAGACATCGCCTTTTTTGTCTACGAAATAAAGGTAACCTTTCTGCCTTTTGATTCCCAGCTTTACTAATTTCTCTGCCATGTCCTATTCACCTCCCTCCTTTTTATTATTTTTCGTTAAGTGCCGATTTTAATCGGCTCTAAAATTTGTTTCAAAGTTGCTTGAGCTGATAGAACTGCCAAATAACTTGTCTTAGGATTATCAGGATGAACTACATTTTCTGTACGGGTAATTATTTTGCCGGCGTCAGACTCTATCTCTATCTCATGTATATTTCTGCTTATAGTTGGCGATGCCACAATACGCACTATTGTCGCCTCCGGGCCAATGCCAGCCATACTCAGGGTTGCTGCAACATTGATGTTTTGCGGAAAGGCCTTTATTGCCTGCGAGGCATTACCTTCAAAAAGAACCGTATCTTTATCTATATTATCCAGGCGTATTTTCTTCTTTAATACATAAGGAGCGCCTAAAAATGCCCTGGGAGGCTTCCTTGTAGTTAAAATAACTTTATTTATCTTACCGAGGCTAGCGGCCTTCAGTCCATCTATGCCGCATATGGCTCCCGAAGGTATAAATATACGCGCCTTTTTTTCTTCTGTTAATACTTTTAATTCCTGATAATGCTGTATTATACCGCCGACACTCATAATCATAATATCTTTTGACAAAGAAAGTACTTTTTTAACAATATCAAAGGCAGCATCGGCTTTTGTGGCTTCAATAACTAAATCAGCCTTATTTATTAAATCCTCTAAATTTAAAGCTGCTAACTTCTTGTTAAACTTGATAGAGAGATTATAAGCCTTTTCTATGTCAATATCATATAGGCTGACGAGCTCGCCTTCTTTAGAGAAACCAGATACAATTGCCTTTGCAAGAGAAGAACCTATTGCGCCGCAACCTACGATGCCAATTTTTAATTTTTTGTCTTTTTCTGACATAATAAGGATTATGGGCTTACCACGATATTATCAATTAATCTGGTCTTGCCTATCCAGACACTAAGCGCAATCAATACTTTATCCCTTATTTTATCCATGGGCTGCAAATCCTTATGTTTGACAATCGAGATATATTGTATACTGACACTCTTTTTCTTATTTATTAACCGTCTCATTTTTCTTATGATGCCCGAAGAGTCAACGCTACCCTGTTTGATTAAATTTTTGGCCAGAATCAGCGCCTGATATAAAACTGCGGCATCCTGCCTTTCATCTTTATTCAAATAGATATTGCGCGAGCTCATTGCTAATCCGTCTTTCTCGCGCACTGTCGGCATCACCTTTATTCTTACCGGGATATTTAAATCTTCGACCACCTTTTTTATAATTATTGCCTGCTGGGCATCCTTTCCTCCAAAATATGCAATATCGGGGACAACTATATTAAAAAGTTTAGTTACTACTGTAGCCACGCCTTTAAAATGGCCCGGACGAAACTTACCACATAATACATCGCTTAAATCTTGGACAATCACATATGTTTTATACTTACCTGTGTACATCTGTTGTGCGTCAGGAAAAAATATAACATCCGCGCCTTCTCTTCTACATAATCGGGCATCAAGTCTTAAGTTTCTGGGATAGCGCCTATAATCTTCCAGGCCAGAGGGCCGTGGTTTGGCCTCCTTTAGCCAAAGCCACTTTGGAGCAAACTGAATAGGATTAACGAATATGCTTACCACAACAATATCGTTTTCCGCAGCCGCCTGGCGGATAAGGCTTAAATGACCTTGGTGCAATGCGCCCAAAGTCGGAACAAAACCAATGGTTTTACCTTTGATGCGCTGCTTCTTGGAAAAACCAGTCATTTCTTTTATGCTGCGAATAATTTTCAT
>JAGUUJ010000064.1 GCA_020063525.1 Candidatus Omnitrophota bacterium | reverse complement strand
GTCACAGGTGTTCCTAATTATAAGACCAAAGAGAGATTAAAAAAATTATATAGTCAGGCACCCCAGCCTTGTTTAGTGGTGGCAGTAGGTAGCTGCGCTTGCGGAAGGACAATGTTTAAGGAATCCTATAATAGCCCTTGTGCTGTGGATGAGGTGGTTCCTGTAAGCACTTATATCCCTGGTTGTCCGCCTAAGCCGGAAGCAATGATCGCCGGGGTGGTAAAATTGATACAAAAACTACGGAGTAAAAAATAATGTCTATCGCAGATGCGCTCAGAGAGAGATTAGAAGATAAAACAACTGATTGGTACGAACACTCTGCCAGAAGGATATATGTATCTGTAAGACCGCAGGATTTAAAAGAAATAGCCAGTATTCTATTTAAGGAGTTCAAATTAAGATTTGCTATTGCATCAGGACAGGATACGCCGGCAGGTCTTGAGATACTTTATCATTTTAGTTTTGACCGTAGCGGCGAGATTATCTCTGTGCGTGTTTTAATCAAAGATAAGAAAAAGCCCGAGATAGATTCTTTAGCGCCTTTATTCCCGGCAGCAGAGTGGATTGAACGCGAGATATGGGAGATGTTAGGCATAAATTTTAAAGGGCATCCGAATTTAAAACGGTTGCTTTTAAGTGATGAATGGCCGCAAGGTAAGTATCCGTTAAGACACGATTAGTTGGTTAGGATAAACTAACAAACAAGAAAAATGAGCCATAAAGTTGTCATTCCAATAGGTCCATATCATCCTTTGCAGGAAGAGCCGGCATATTTCCGTCTTTATGTGGAAGGAGAAAAGGTAGTTGATATTGATATAGTTATCGGTTATGTGCACCGCGGGATTGAAGAACTTTCCGAACATAAACATTTTGACCAGATTCCCTTTTTAGTTGAACGTATCTGCGGGATTTGCTCTACTTCTCATCCTTTTGCTTATGTTAATGCAATGGAGGACCTGATAAAGATAGAAGTTCCGGAAAGAGCTCTTTTTATCCGCACCATCATCGCAGAGATGGAGAGATTGCATAGCCATCTGCTCTGGTTGGGGCTGGCTGGTCATTTTATTGGATACAATACGGTCTGGATGTGGTCCTGGCGTTATCGGGAACCAATATTAGATATGTTCGAAATGATTACCGGTAACCGCAATCATTATGCAATGATGAAAATCGGTGGGGTGCGCAGGGATATAAGAGATGAGGATGTAGCTATCTTAAAGAAAACACTTGACGATTTAGTTCCGGTAGTGGATATGTTCAAGGGCGCAGTAATGGATGACCCGGTAATACAGGCACGGCTTAAGGGCATTGGCGTTTTGACAAAGCAACAGGCAATTGACTGGTGTGTTGTCGGTCCTACTGCCAGAGGCTCAGGGGTAGATATTGATTTGCGCCGTGACGACCCGTATGGGGCATATGAGTGGGTGGATTGGAATGTGATTGTAGAAAAAGATGGGGATATATTTGCCAAGACAAAAGTTCGAATATTAGAAATGTATGAATCAATAAGGATTATTCGTCAGTGTCTGGATAAGATGTCTCCTGGCCCAATTGATGCCAGTGTAAAAGATATCCCGCCTGGAGAAGGGATAGGCCGAGTTGAGGCGCCAAGAGGAGAATGTTTTCACTATGTAAGAAGCGACGGGACAAACCAGCCAATCAGACATAAGATTCGCGCTCCCAGTTACATGAATGTAGCTTCCAATAAAATTGCAGCAGTAGGCGGCAGTATATCTGACGCCGCAATTACTCTGGCTGCGGTTGACCCTTGTTATTCCTGCACTGAAAGGCTTATAGTTTTAGACAGGGATACCAAGAAAAAGATTATGAACGGTTGGAATTTGATAAAGCTATCGCAGGCAAAGACAGAGGAGTTTAAAAGGGTTTAGTTTAGGTAAGAGCTAACTTCTTTCAACCGCGTAGGTTGAAGGGCCGGTTAGGCTGAGTGTCTATGTGGGATTTACAATGAATATTGATTTTCTATACCCATATTTTAGGTTAGATGGCTTAAGCAGTTTTGTGGCGGCGGCCATAGGTTTATTTTCTGTTCTAACTATAATTTATTCTTTCGGGTTTATGAGAAATAGACACGGCCTGCTTGCGTATTATACCTATATTATCTTAACCGCAATTGTTTCTCTATTAGCAGTACTTTCCAATAACCTCATTCTTTTATTGGTCAGTTGGGGGTTTTTGGGATTTACTCTTTATCTTCTTATTAATATGGGAGATGAAAATGCCAGTTCAGCCGCGAAAAAAACTTTCATTATTGTGGGTGGTTCAGATGCCTTAATGCTATTAGGCATAGGTATAATTTATTATCTTAGCGGCACTTTTCAGATGGATGCCATTAAGATTTCGTTTACCGCTTACCGTTTACCGCTTAGCGTAACCGCCTATTTATGTATTGCAATAGCTTGTTTTGCTAAGGCCGGGGCTATGCCATTTCATTCCTGGATTCCGGATTGCGCTAAATCCGCACCCATTCCTGTAGTAGCTTTCTTACCTGCCTCCTTAGATAAATTATTAGGGATTTATCTCTTAGCCAGAATTTCTTTAGATTTGTTCGTAATGAGCAGGGCTTTGAATATATTATTGATGCTTATCGGCGCTTTTACCATCGTGGCTGCAGTAATGATGGCCCTGGTGCAGCATAATATGAAAAGACTCCTGGGCTACCATGCAGTCTCCCAGGTTGGTTATATGGTCTTAGGTATTGGCACAGGCAATCCCATTGGCATTGCCGGCGGAATATTCCATATGCTTAATAATGCGCTATATAAATCCTCTTTGTTTTTAACGGCCGGGAATGTGGAATATCGCACAAAGACAGCCGAGCTTGATAATCTGGGGGGTTTAAGTAAAGCAATGCCTGTTACTTATATCTCGTGTCTCGTTGCCAGCCTTTCCATATCTGGTGTTCCGCCTTTTAATGGCTTTGTCTCCAAGTGGATGGTTTATCAGGGGCTTATCCAGAATGTCACAGAGTCACAGAGTCTTAAGGTCACAAGTCTGGTGTGTTTAGTGGCGGCGATGTTTGGTTCAGGTCTTACGCTGGCGAGTTTTATGAAACTAATTCACGCTGCCTTTTTAGGCCAGCGGACAAACGCTTCGACGGGTAAGCAGGTAAGCGAGGTATCCTGGCAAATGTGGTTTCCTTGTATGATACTGGCAATTATCTGTGTGATATTTGGGGTATTTGCTTACCAGATCCCGCTTAAATACTTTATATTTCCGGCGATACCAGGCGTTGGTTTTATCGGGATATGGTATGCGGGTTTATCTACGTTGCTTATTATTATAGGTTTGGTTTTAGGTATCCTTATATTCAGGCTAAAAAGTCTTAAGCCTGTCCTTCGCACTGATACAGTATTTACAGGCGCAGAAACAATATTATTGGAAGAAGAAAATAAAGTTACCGGCACAGAATTTTATAATACCATTAAGGAGTTAGGGATTTTAAAAAGTATTTATAATAAGGCAGAAGCTGGCTTTTTTGATATTTATGATCAGGCTAAAATTGTTGTCTTTGGTATCGGAAAATACCTCCAATATTTACATAACGGGATTCTGCCCACTTATATGGTCTGGATGCTTTTAGGAATGATTGGTTTATTTTTAGTGTTGCGGGCTCATTAAATATGGAACTGCAAATACTTTTATTATTTATGATTTTTGCCGCTATTGTGGCGGTTCAGATTGAAGATTTGCTTTCCAGCGTCATTGCCGTAGGTGCGCTAGGATTAGGTTTATCCTTAGCGTTCTTAATTTTAAAAGCGCCGGATTTAGCCATAACTCAATTAGTTGTAGAAATTTTATGTCTTATTATACTTATACGCGCAACCATAAATAAAGACCTGCCGGTGATAAGAGACGGACGCTGGTTCTTTAATACCGCCTCTACATTATTATTTATTATCCTGTTTTTAATCTTCGCCTATTTTGCCTTGCAGGAATTACCTCGTTTTGGCCAACCAATAATGAGAGTAGCCCAGAATTACATTAATCAGGGATTAGAAAAAACCGGGGCAACTAATATTGTTGCCGCGATAATTTTAGATTTTAGAGGTTATGATACCTTAGGCGAGGCAACTGTGCTTTTCACGGCAGTAATGGGTGTTTTGGCAGTGATGAGAAGGGTGGGAAGAAAAAAGAGTAGTTCTATGGTTTAGATGGGGAGAGAAAAGTTAGAATAACTAAAACCAATAACCAATGAACAATAGGACATTAGAACAAAAGAACCCAAAAGGGATGACTTTAATTGTTAAGACCATTACGCGACTTACCGTGGGTCTAATTTTGCTTTATGGAATCTATATTGTTCTGCACGGTCATATCAGCCCAGGCGGTGGATTTGCAGGCGGAGTAATTATCGCCCTTTGTTTTATCCATTTGATGCTTGCCTTTGGCCGGGAGGTTGCCTTAAAAAAAATATCCCAAGGCGTTGTATCTGTTTTGGAAAGCTTTGGCGCGATTATGTTTTTATCAATAGCGCTGCTGGGCTTTTGGGGTGGTTATTTCTTTTTTAACTTTTTCTTACACAAAGGCAAACCTTTTGAGTTATTCAGCGCCGGCATTATTCCTTTATGTAATATCGCCATATGTCTTAAGGTAGGAGCAGGGCTATTTGCCATCTTTACGGTGTTAGTTTTATTTAAAGGATTGGGAGAAAAGGGATGAGTGAATATATCCTGTGTTTTGCTTTATTTTGTATCGGACTTTACTGCGTCTTAAGAAAAAGAAATATTATCAAGATAATTATAGGCTTAGGGATTATTGAGTATGCAGTGAATTTATTTTTTGTTTTGATAGGTTACCGGACGCACAGCCGCGCGCCCATATTGGCCAAAGGCCAGAGCATTTTAAATATGGTTGATCCGTTGCCGCAGGCCCTGGTTTTAACTTCCATTGTTATTGGCCTGGCAGTTACAGCATTAATTGTGGCTATTGCCATCAGAATTTATGAGAAATACGGAACCTTTGATATTACTAAGATTCGGAGATTAAAAGGATGATATTGCCTTTTTTTGTGATTATTCCTTTAGGAGCAGCATTTCTGATTTCTCTTTTGGGAAAAAAGCTCAAAAATTTTGCTGACCTTTTAGCTAATTTAGCCACGTTTAGCTTATTAGTATTCTCGCTGTATTCTATTTCGCAAGTTTTTGCGCATAAAATTCTGGTCTACAAAGTAGGAAGCTGGATACCACCCATAGGAATCTGTATGGTTTTGGATGGCTTAACCAGTTTTATGTTAGTTACGGTAAATTTAGTTAGTTTTCTGGTAACGATATATTCTGTTAGTTATATGGAAAAATATACGGATAAATATAGATTCTATACCTTATTTATGTTGATGCTGGCAGGTATGAATGGCATAATTGTAACTGGCGACCTGTTTAATCTATTTGTGTTCTTAGAGATTGCCTCTATTGCAAGTTATGCTTTAGTTGCCTTTGGCACTGAGGCAGAGGAATTAGAGGCGTCTTTCAAATACGCAATAATGGGTTCCGTAGCTTCTACTTTTATCTTATTGGGAATTGCTATGTTATATAGTTATACCTCTACGCTGAATATGGCAGATATTTCTTCAATATTATCTGGTAAGCCAGTTAATACAATTGTGGGTTTTGTAACAGTATTGTTTTTGGCAGGTTTTGGTCTAAAGGCAGCGCTGGTGCCATTTCATGGCTGGTTGCCGGATGCGCATCCGGCTGCGCCTGCACCTATCTCGGCAATGCTTTCCGGGGTGTTCATAAAAACTTTGGGTGTTTATGCTCTTTGCAGAGTCTTTTTTAATATCCTAACAGTTTCAGATCGGTTGGTTTTTGTTTTAATAGTTTTAGGTCTAGTATCTATGGTTGTCGGCGCTTTTTTAGCCATAGCGCAGAACGATATAAAGAGGATGTTTGCCTATTCTAGTATTAGTCAGATAGGCTATATTATATTTGCTTTAGGTGTAGGCACGCCTTTAGCTATTTTAGGTGGATTATTTCATTTGTTTAATCACGCTGTTTTTAAATCCCTGCTCTTTTTAAATTCTGGCGCCATTGAATATTCTGTCCATACACGCAATTTAGAGAAATTGGGTGGACTAAATTCTCGTTTGCCTATTACAGGATATACCAGTCTTATTGGTTCAATGTCGATATCAGGGATTCCTCCTTTGGGAGGATTTTTTAGTAAATTAATTATCATTATTGCCGCAATCCAGGCAGGATACTTTATATCGGCTACGGTGGCTATATTAGTGAGTATTGTAACCCTGGCTTATTATTTAAAATTTCTTAACTTTACATTCTTTGGTAAACTTGATGAGTTGCGGCTTAAAATAAGAGAGGTTCCCTGGGCAATGCGGTTATCTATGATAGTCTTGGCGATTATTTGTGTGGCAAGCGGGCTATTAATTGCGCCTTTATTTAAACCGTTTCTTGAATCAGCAGTCAATGTTTTATTATTAGCCAATGGTTATAAAGAAGCAGTTTTTGGTGCGCTAAAATGAAAAAAAGTAAAATTATTTTATTTCTACTCGGATTTTTAATCTGGTCATTTTTGACCTGGCCGCCGGATTATCAACATTTAATTATCGGTATCTTAGTCGCTGGCTTTGTTTGCCTTATGACCGCTAGTATGTTTGTAAAACGGCCGCCTGTATTTAAGCATATCAGCCGTTATCTCTGGTTTCTTTATTATATTCTTTTATTTATCCGGGGGTGTATAAAGGCAAACCTCGATGTGGCTTATCGGGTGACTCATCCGGATTTACCTATTAAGCCGGGTATTGTTAAGGTAAAGACTACATTAAAATCGGATACAGCTTTGACTTTTCTGGCAAATTCTATTACGCTTACCCCCGGCACAATGAGTGTGGATATAGATGAAGAAAATGGTTTTTTATACATCCACTGGATTGATGTGAAAGATAAGGATATACAGAAAGCTACAGAGATAATTGTCAAGGTATTTGAAGATGTCTTAAGAAGGATTTTTGAATGAATCCCGCAGTTTTCTCTCT
>JAGUUJ010000005.1 GCA_020063525.1 Candidatus Omnitrophota bacterium | reverse complement strand
GATTGTCTCCTCGGTCTTTTTATCAAAAAAATGCACTTTACTCATATCGAAAACTACATCCATATTCTGGTTGACTCCGGGTCTGTCGTGGGCTCCGGCGCGAGCAATAAAAGTGTGTCTGCCTGTATTTAAATAGAGGTAGACTTCCGAGCCCATAGGCTCAACCACTTCACAATTAACCCTGACGATATTTTCCGGCGGCGTATCAGAAACAAATAATTTATCGTAGATATCTTCAGAACGTATACCGAAAATAACCTCTTGGCCTATATAGGGAGAGAGTTTTGTATGCATCTCATCCACGATTTTTACCATCGTTTTACCTTCATCGAAATATAGGCGGCCATCTCTTTTAATAATTCTACCCTGCATAAAATTCATCGGCGGAGACCCGATAAACCCCGCCACAAATTTATTTTTCGGATGGTCGTAAACAGTCATGGGGTCTGCTAGCTGCTGTAAAACCCCATCCTTCATTACGGCAATCCTATCGCCCATAGTCATAGCTTCCACCTGGTCGTGGGTAACATATATTATTGTGGATTGAAGTCTGATATGGAGTTTATGTATCTCGGTGCGCATCTGGACTCTCAATTTCGCATCCAGATTACTCAAGGGCTCGTCAAACAAAAATACCAATGGTTTCCTGACAATTGTTCTTCCTACGGCAACGCGTTGCCTCTCGCCACCGGAAAGCTCTCGAGGTTTACGGTCGAGTAAATGCCTTATGCCTAAGATATCCGCAGCTTCGTGAACCCTGCGCATAATCTCTTTTTTAGGATAACCTCTGAGCTTTAAACCAAAGGCCATATTTTCAAATACGCTGAAGTGCGGATAAATGGCGTAATTTTGAAAGACCATGGCGATATCGCGGTCCTTAGCCGGTATATCATTAACCAATTTATTGCCTATATAAATCTCGCCCTCGCTTATTTCCTCTAAACCTGCAATCATCCTTAAGGTCGTAGACTTGCCGCATCCGGATGGCCCGACCAGAACCATAAATTCCTTATTCTCCACTCCTAAATCTATATTATTCACTACCTTGACGCCGTTACTAAAAACCTTAGAAACATTCTTTAGACTTACCTGTGCCATTACCTTTCTCCTTCATTACTAAACTAACTCATTTTCGTTTACCGTTTACCGTTAACCGTATTATACGGTAAACGGTACACGGTTCACAGTAAACGCAAGAGTTGTATTATATACGCATTAAGTGAAATAGTCAAGCAATTGGCTCAGTGTTGCCTTTAAATTTCCCCGCTGGACTATCATATCAATCAAGCCGTGCTCCAAGAGAAACTCTGAACGTTGAAATCCCGGAGGCAGTTTCTGTCTTATGGTCTGTTCGATAACGCGGGGGCCGGTAAAGCCGATTAATGCCTTTGGTTCAGCAATAATTATATCGCCTAATCCCGCAAACGAAGCCATTACTCCCGCCATAGTGGGGTTGGTAAGCACAGAGATATAGGGAAGTTTCTCTTTATGATGATAATAAAGTGCTGCGGAGGTCTTGGCCATCTGCATGAGGCTAAACATACCCTCATACATCCTCGCTCCCCCCCCTGAACCGGAAACTATAATTAAAGGAAGTCTGTTTTTAGTTGCGGTCTCAATAGCACGGGTGATTTTTTCTCCTACCACTGCACCCATCGAACCCATAATAAAACGCGAATCTGTAACGGCAATAATTATCTTTTTATCATCCAAGAGGCCTCCTCCGGTTACCGCTGCCTCTTTCAATCTGGTTATACTCTGGTCCTGGGCTAATTTTTCTATATAAGTCTTAGGCCCTTTAAAATCTAGTGGGTCAGAGGACATCATATCCTTATCGTATTCTTGAAATGTATCCTTATCTAAAAGCATATTTATTCTTTCATGGGCTCCTAAGACAAAATGATAATCACACTTCGGACAAACCCTCAGATTCTCTTCGAGGGTTTTATTGTATAAAGCCTCTTGACATCCTTCGCACTTTGTCCAGAGACCATCAGGAATCTCTTTCTTTTTTAACCTGACAATTGTATATTTAGGTTTACCGAACAGTGCCATTTCTCTTTCTCGAATGTTAAACGTTTCGCTTACCGTTAACCGTGTACCGTTCAGCGTTCATTCGGTAAACGGTAAACAGCGAGCCTTCCAGAAACAATGACGAGCGGGTAAACGGTAAACGTAACTATAATTATTTCATTCAAATTTGTTAATTACGAGACCAGATAAAACCTTGGGATAAAAATAAGTGGATTTAGCCGGCATCTTCTGGCCACTTAAAGCCACGGAAATTATCTGTTGTACTTTCACTGGATTTAAAAAGAAGGCGATATACGAAGGATCGTTATCCACTTTGTCAATTAATTCATCGGTATGCGCACTGAAGGTAAGAATTTCTTTATCTTCTAAATCCAGCCCTAAAGTCTTTTTTAAAACTATGTAGTTTAAAATAGAGACATCAAGCGACCTGAATTCAGAGGGCCTATCAGAAATCAACCTATCTAAAATCTTAATGTTCTTTAAACGCAGGAGCCAGTATTTCTTATGATAATACAACCCCAAGACATGCTCTGTTTCCCCTGCTCTCTGCATGAGAAAGAAAAAGCGTATTTTATCTTTAATCTCTTCTATATCAAAATAATTCCCGATGGCTGTTAGCAATTTTTTAGTATCCATCGGGAAATCTAATTTCACAAGACGATGAATGGGTAATATGGTAAGGCCGCTAGAATTTGCATTGGTAAAATAAGCTAAGATATAATTAAATCCCGCTTCATCTTGTTGTCTGCTACCCAATCTTTTTCTCATTTCGTCTCTATAGGTACGGGCTACTTCATAGCGATGATGACCGTCGGCAATAAAAATATTCTCATTTTGCATCTTAGTTTTTATCCCCTCTAAAATATCAGAAGACTCCAACCTCCATAATTTGTGGATAATCTTCTCCTCATCCACTATATCAATAAAAGGTTTCCTGTCCTGAATATATTGGTGGGTATTCTGGATAATACGTTTCTTATCCGCAAAAATGACAAATATAGGGCTGAGATTTGCCTTCACGCTTTTAAGAAGCTTTAATCTGTCTTCTTTGGGTTCCAGGCGGGTGTGTTCATGGCCGTATATGGTTGAATTCTTGTCTTCCAGATATAAACGTGCGATAAAACCCAGACGAGTCCTCTTTTCTCCTTTGAGATTATATTGCTGGCTATAAAAATATATAGCCGGGCTTGTATCTGGAACGAGTATTTTATCTTTTTGCCAATCCTTAAAAAGATGCGCTGCCCTGCGATACTTATCTTCTTCAGGAATATCTTTACCCAGAAGTATATGTATAAAATTATAGGGGTGGAGGTCATGGTAATATTGCTGTTGGGTAGGTAAAATTATATCGTACGGCGGACAGACAACAAAGGAAAGGTTTCTAATCTCTCCTTGATTATAAACAAGCGCTCTAAAAGGCTCTATCTTTGCCATAGGCAAGTAGCGATATCTTATTGGGGCTGGCAGGTTTTATCTAAACCCAACCACATTCCAATGCGGGTTTGGAACTGGTTATTTAAAGGCTTTCTTGATTTTATCCGTAAAACTTTCCTTATTTATTTCCTCACCTGATAACTTAGCAAACTCTTCGATGAGTTTGCGCTGTTCCAGAGTCAGATGTGTAGGAATCTCCACATTAACCCTTACTAATTCATCCCCCATACCTTTACCATGCACATCTGGCATGCCTTTATCTTTAAGACGAAAAATTCTACCACTTTGTGTGCCAGGTGGAATTTTCATCTTCACCTGACCATTAAGTGTAGGCACCTCTACCTCACTACCCATTATCGCCTTCGTTACACTTATAGTTATTTCGGTTAATATATCGTGATTGTGTCTCTGAAAAACAGGATGGGGTCTTACTTCAATAACCACATATAAATCGCCTCTGCCTGCAGTACCTGCTTCACCTTCGCCCCGTATCCTTAAATGCGAACCTGTATCTACGCCTGCAGGAATTTTTACTTTAATCTTGCGCGTTACTCTTGTCCTTCCTTCTCCGCGACACTCAGAACAAGGTGTTTGTATAATTGAACCTTCTCCACTGCAACGTGAACAGGTCTGAGCTAACTGGAATCCAAAGCCTGTAGACATTACTGTACGACCTGAACCCCTACACTGAGGACAGGTTATCTTTTTGCTTCCAGGTTTTGCACCGCTACCCGAGCAGGTGGAACACGTTTCATAGCGCGGAACGGTAATTGTCTTCTCAACGCCGCCTGCTGCCTCCTCTAAGGTAATATCTATGGTAATCTCTAAATCCCGTCCCCGACGAACACGGCCGCCCCGTCTTCCTCTTGCGCCAAATATATCAAAACCTAAATCACTAAATATCTCATCAAAAAGCCCACCGCCAAAACCAAAATCTCCTAAATCTTGAAATACGCTACTAAAATCTGCTCCCCTGAAGATATCTTCATAAGCATATCTCTGGTCTATTCCGGCATGGCCATATTGGTCATAAAGGGCACGCTTCTGGGAATCAGATAAAACCGCATAGGCTTCGGAAATCTCTTTGAATTTCTCTTCCGCCTCTTTCTTCTGCTCATGAGGCACCCTATCTGGATGATAGCGTAAAGCCAATTCCCGATAAACCTTTTTTATTTCATCCAGGGTAGCATTCTTCTTTATACCCAATATTTCGTAATAATCACGCTTAGTAGCCATCATAGTATATCATAGTATGTGGTATGTAGTAGATAGGTGCCGCCCTAACTACTACCTACTTTTTATCATCTTCCTCTTTGTATTCTGCATCAATGATGTCTTCGTCTTTTTTCTTCTCTTTAGGTTCTTCCTCTGGTTTCTGTTCTCTGGTTTCTGTTCTCTGGCCTTGTTGTTTTGCCGCAGCCTGTTTATAAATCTCTTCTGCTAACTTATGCGAAGCCTTGGTTAAATCTTCCGAGGCTCTCTTAATTCTATCGACGTTTTTATCCTTTATGGCTTGCTTTAAGTCATTAAGCCTGACTTCAATATCTGCGCGTTCAGCCTGGCTGACCTTATCGCCGAATTCCTTAAGCGATTTTTCCGTAGCATAAACCAGATTATCTGCCTGATTAATAATTTCCACTTCTTCTTTTTTCTTAGAATCCTCAGCAGCAAATTTCTCCGCATCCTTAACCATCTTTTCAATTTCTTCTTTGGACAGCTTCTTAGGTGCAGTGATACGAATAGATTGCTCCTTGCCTGTGCCTAAATCCAAGGCTTTCACATGCACAATACCATTAGCATCAATATCAAAGGTAACTTCTATTTGCGGCACGCCGCGTGGTGCAGGTGGAATACCTACTAAATCAAATCTGCCTAATTCCACATTATCGTCAGCCATCGGTCTTTCTCCCTGGAGAACACGAATGGTCACAGCAGTTTGATTATCTGCGGCGGTGGAGAAAATCTGGCTTTTTCTGGTCGGAATGGTGGTGTTTCTCTCAATGAGCTTTGTATTTACTCCACCTAAAGTCTCAATGCCCAAAGACAATGGTGTAACATCGAGCAGTAAAACATCCTTTACTTCGCCTTTAATAATAGCGGCTTGAATGGCTGCACCCATGGCCACGCATTCCATAGGGTCAACTCCGCGCTCAATCTTTTTACCGAAGTAATCCTCTACGAATTTCTGCACAATCGGCATTCTCGTCGGACCACCAACCATAATAATTTTATCAATGCCTTTATCTCCAAGACTAACGCCTTCTTTTTCAAATGCAACCTTAGCATCTTCCAAAGCCCGTTCCAAAGGACCGCGGCATCTTTCAATGATTGGCGTAACCAACTCTTCAAGTTTTGCGCGATTAATTGACATAGTCAAATGTTTTGGTCCGGTGGCATCAGCAGTAATAAAAGGTAAATTGATATCTGTAGTCAAGGTAGAGGATAATTCAACCTTCGCTTTCTCTGCTGCTTCGCGCAGTCTCTGTATTGCCATCTTGTCATTCTTCAAATCAATACCTGTTTCACGTTTGAACTGACCAGCAATATATTCTATCAAGACATTATCCATGTCGGTACCACCGAGCTGGGTATTGCCGCTTGTTGCCATGACTTTAAAACCGCCCTCTTTCCACATCTCCATAATTGTAACATCGAGTGTCCCGCCGCCAAAATCAAACACCATAATTTTTAATTCTTTACCCGCCTTTTCCAGTCCATAAGCAAGACAGGCTGCTGTCGGTTCATTAATTATACGTAAGACCTTTAAGCCGGCAATCTCTCCCGCATCTTTTGTGGCTGTCCTTTGATTATCATCAAAATATGCCGGACAGGTAATTACTGCTTCTTCAACCTTATCGCCAAGATATGCCTCTGCATCCTGCTTTATCTTCTGCAAGATAAAAGCAGAAATCTGCTGCGGTGTATATTCTTTGCCAAAAACCTTAAATTTAAAATCTGTTCCCATCTTACGCTTGGCTGCTTGAATTGTTCCGTCGGGATTTATCGCTGCCTGACGCCTGGCTGGTTCACCAACTAAACGCTGACCATCTTTGGTAAAGGCCACATAAGAAGGAAAAGCCTTACCCGAAGCCACACCTGCACCTTCAGCAGAAGGGACTATCACCGGCCTGCCACCTTCCATTACTGCTGCTGCAGAGTTAGATGTTCCCAAATCAATACCAATAACTTTTGCCATTCCACTACCTCCTTAGAATTACAGTTGCGTTTACCGTTTATCCGCTCCTCACTTTCACTCGTCGCTGTTTACCGTTTACCGAATCAACGGTAAACGGTAAACG
>JAGUUJ010000023.1 GCA_020063525.1 Candidatus Omnitrophota bacterium | reverse complement strand
GCTCTGAGGATTTCAAGAAACTGCTCATTAAGGAAAATGTTGCGGGCAACTGACTGATAATAATCTTCATTATGCATTACTTGAGTCGCTAAACGACCCTTAAAATTATTTTCTTCATCCAGCGTAGACTTTCGTACACCAGCCCAATGTATGCTGAGACAACCGCGCTTAAAAGACCTTTAATCCGGCTTGAACAAAGTCCCAGGTCTATATTGCGATCTGGCTTATGTACGGTAATAACTTTTCCCAAAAGACTCTCTTGAGCTAATCTATCTTCAAACCTAAAGCCACGGTCAGCCGTAGCGATAAAATAACGCTCTCCCTGGCATTTTCCCTTTAAGAGCAGCCGGTGCACATAAAGCTCATCGCGCTTAGTGTAGACAACGATGTCAGAGAATCTCAGCTCATCCAGACTTAAGCGCTTTACAGTAATCTCATCTCCGGGAGCCAAAAGCGGCAGCATGCTGGAAGTCGCTACCCGCAAACGGAATTTATCTCCCAAAACAGTCTTATCCTGCGACAAACCAATAATAGCCTGCAATACCTTTGCTTCATACATAAATATGTCCCAAATGTCCCATTGGGCGCCTTTGTGTCTCCTTTGTTCCCTCTAACCAATCGCGCATTAATCGCGCATTAACCAGCAACCTCCCAATGCCCACCCTTATCAGGGCCAATCCGACGTAATCGCCCCTCTTTTTTTAGTAATCGAACTGCCTTCTCTATACCCTTAATACTCAAACCCACGCCTTCTGCAAATTCATGGGTCGTAATTGACGGATTGCCAGCCACCAACTCAAGAATTTTCTCCCTACTTTTCTCCCTACCTCTCTGACCAACTTTGCCTAATCCTTCGCCCTCTTCCCACTTCGGCCGGTGCAAAGAAACTACAAAGCCGGTTTTAATACGCTTGAATTCAACCTTGACTCCAACGGCAGTGCACTCATCATAAATTCTCTTAAGCCCGCTAGCCCACTTTTCAATGTCAGCGGATAAATACATCGTTTCGGCAATCAGAGGATTGCGAAGAATGGAATACCCATCTCCTCTGATGAAATCCTCCGGCGCCAGTTCATCCGGGAAAGTGCCGGGATTATAAACATCGACTCTATCTTTGAAGATTGCGACTTCATTTCCCTTTGGGTTCGCGTAATCCCTGTGGCAAAGCGAATTGCCGATGGCTTCGCGTATCGCGTCAACCGGAATCTCAGGAATTTCCTTGCGGGGCCCGGATGTAATTTCCGCGCGCCATTTGATATGCTCTTTGACATATGCCTCGGCTTGCCTGCGTAGACTAAATATATTGCCCTTGAATTTTTTGATATCAAGAAATGTTATTTTATCGGTACCGGCAAATACGGCAGCCTGGACTTCCATGGAGTTATCATTGCAAAAAAGCACCTCTGCCGCTTTGAGCAATTTCTCCCCGCTTAAAAGGTGTAGTCTTTTCAAAGTCGTTTTAAGATTTGAATACTTAAAATTGATACGGCCTTCTTCGCTCGCCCTCTTCATGTAATCCTTAAGAGTTTTGACATCAATGTCCTTCAATCGACGCTCGGAGATCTCGTTTTCCCAGAGAAGTTTTTTTTTGCTTAAAATACGACTTTCGATTTCATGAACGCTCAAAGCTTTGTCAGACTCACCTACCCGAATATAAGCTCGACCGTAAGCGAAATATGGGCTGTTAATCCCATGCGCCTCGACAACTATGCAATCTTTTCCTTTGATTATCCTGGTTTCAACTTTCGGATAAATCTTCGGTTCCGTATTATCTACGATCGCCTGCGTCACTTCTTTTATAGTCGTACGCCCGATAGTCATTCCTAAAACCTTACCGCTACGGTCATCAATACCAAAATACACTTCTCCCCGGCCGTGCTTATTAAGCATGGCGACAATGGATATCACAGCTTCCTTAAGCTCCGCGGTGGATTTCTTAAATTCAATTGTTTCCGATTCTTTATGTGTCATTTTTTAATACCTCTTCATTCCTTATCATCCCTGATCGTTTTTTGTCTTCTTCATTAGACTTCTGATTTTCGCGCCGAATTGACTCAAAGTTACCCAAGCTAATTCTCTAAAGGTATCGTTGACTCCTAGGGACACTTTCCTGTATACCTAGGGGACAGTTTCCCGATTGGCTCGGAAAGCGTCTCAAGAAGAACGTTTTGTACAGCCTGTTTTCATACAGCAGGTGC
>JAGUUJ010000104.1 GCA_020063525.1 Candidatus Omnitrophota bacterium | reverse complement strand
ACTAGATATGTATTATCCATCGCTAAAAGAGTTTTTAAGATTATCCAAAACTGCCAATGTCATACCGGTTTATAAAGAAATCAGCGCAGATTTGGATACACCGGTCTCTGCCTTTTTAAAATTAAAAAAGGATAACTACGCGTTTTTGCTTGAGTCCGTAGAAGGGCAGGAAAAGATTGCCCGCTATTCTTTTTTGGGAAGTAACCCCTCAATTATCTTCAAAAGCAAAGCAAAGAATATCCAGCTCATATATCCTGGCAGAAAATCGACTTTGCGTTTTGTTACGCCGGGAGACCTGCTGGATGAGCTCAAAAAGATTATGAAAGATTTTAAGCCTGCAAATATAAAAGGATTGCCGCGTTTTTACGGCGGCTTTGTGGGTTATATCGGATACGATACGGTAAGATTCTTTGAGAAGTTACCGGATAAAAATCCCGATGATTTAAAATTGCCTGATTCTATTTTTATATTGACTGATAATATCCTGGTTTTTGACCACGTCAATCATACTATAAAGATTATCGTTAACGTAATATTGCCAAAACAAAGAAAGAACTCACTCAAAGTTAAGAAAACAGATGTTTATTCTAATGCCATTAAGAAGATAGAATCAATACACCGAGATTTAAAGAAGCCGTTAATTGAGAAAGAAAATAAAAAGAAAAAGAGTAAGCATAAGAATATAATTTCTAATTTTAAGAAATCCGAATTTCAGGATGCGGTTACTAAGGCAAAGGGTTATATAAAAAGAGGAGATATTATTCAGGCAGTTTTATCGCAACGGTTTAAAATAAATATAGATATAGACCCTTTAGATATTTATCGTAATCTGAGAAGTATCAATCCGTCTCCTTATATGTTCTTTCTAAAATTGAATGAGGTTATTTTAATCGGCTCTTCTCCTGAAATGCTTGTGCGTTGTGAAGACGGCCTTGTGCAGACGCGGCCGATTGCAGGTACAAGGCCTCGCGGCGAGACTGAAAAAGGGGACCTAAAATTAGAACAAGAGCTTTTAAATGATAACAAAGAGAAAGCAGAACATCTTATGCTAGTTGATTTAGGAAGAAACGATTTAGGCAGGGTCTCTAAAAAGGGTGAGGTTAAAGTTAGCGAATTCATGCAAGTTGAGAGATATTCCCACGTAATGCATCTGGTAAGCGAGATAGAAGGTAGTTTAGATAAAAGATACGATGTTTACGATTGTCTCAGAGCCTGTTTTCCTGCAGGGACAGTTTCCGGAAGCCCCAAGATACGCGCTATGGAAATTATCGATGAATTGGAAAATTTAAGGCGAGGGCCCTATGCCGGTTGTGTAGGGTATTTTAGTTTCTCGCATAATATGGATACCTGTATCACGATCAGAACAATAATTATTAAAGATAATATCGGATATATTCAGGCGGGTGCAGGCATTGTTGCGGATTCTGTCCCGGAAAAAGAATATTTTGAATCCATTAATAAGGCAAGAGCTTTAATCGAGGCAATTAATCACTAGAAAGGAGCGAGGTTATGCCGGTAGTTGTGCGTCTAAGAAGAATAGGTAAAAATCCCAAAAAAAGGCCGCATTTTCGTATTACTGTTTTTGATAAACGCCGGGGACGCGATGGCAGATTCATCGAAGAAATAGGTTTTTATAACCCGTTAACAGAGGCAATAAAAATAAAAAGGGAACGGCTGGATTCTTGGATAAAAAAAGGTGCTCAGCTTTCTACCACGGTTAAAAATCTTCTCAAGAAATCTAAAGCTATTGTGCAAAAGGAGGAAAAAAATGCCGCAGACAGCACAAGTTAATCCCCTGGTAAATTTATTCCCGCTTATTCTGATATTTGTAATTTTTTATTTCTTGCTAATCCGGCCCCAAAAAGCAAAAGAGAAGGAGCATAGTAAAATGCTCACTAATCTTAATAAGAATGATGAGGTAGTGACCTCAGGCGGGATTCATGGCACAATTGTAAACGTCAAAGATAAGACTGTAATTTTAAGAATCGATGATAATGTAAAGATGGAAATCGAGAAGAACGCCATCGCTTATGCAAAAAGGGCGCAAGGCGAAGTCGGCCAGAAAGCTTAAGATACATATGGAAAGAAAGCTTATTTACAAAATAATTTTTATTGTGGGTATTTTGGCAACCTGTGCGTATTTTGCCTTCCCTTTAGAAAAGAGAATAAATTTAGGTTTGGATTTAAGGGGCGGGATGCATCTTTTGCTTAAGGTTGATACCGCTCATCTTTCGGCCCAGGCAAAAGAAGATGCGGCTGATAGGGCAATAGAAGTAATTAGAAACAGGATTGACCAGTTTGGCGTTAGGGAGACTTCCATACAAAAACAGGGGCAAGATGAGATTGTGGTGCAGCTGCCGGGAGTTACTGACCGTGACCGGGCTATAGAAATAATCGGTAAAACAGCTTTGCTTGAGTTTAAACTGGTATCAAATGATTTGGATAAGTTAAAGCAGGCAGGACAGGGTAATGTGCCTGAAGGTTATGAATTAAAATACTCTCTGGAAGACAACGAGCCTTTATTATTAGAAAAACAGGCAGTTTTAACCGGTGATGCCTTGACCTCGGCTTCTGTGCGTTTTAGCCAGAGTGAATTTAATGAGCCTGTAGTTGGTTTAGAGTTCAATGCGCAAGGCGCAAAGCAATTTGCTCAAATAACCGCAGATAATATAGGCAAAAGATTGGCAATTGTGTTAGATGGAAAGATTCAGTCTGCTCCGCGTATAAAAGAAGCTATTCCTTCAGGCGAAGCAGTAATAACCGGCCGCTTTACCGTTGAACAGGCGCAGGATTTAGCCATTATCCTAAGAGTAGGCGCTCTTCCCGCACCTATGAATATAGAAGAAGAAAGGACCGTAGGCCCTTTATTAGGCCAGGATTCTATAAATAAAGGCGTTAAAGCCAGCATCATCGGCAGTATACTTGTGTTTGTTTTTATGGCTGCTTATTATCTCTTAGCCGGCCTTATTGCTGATACAGCGCTCTTGCTTAACCTGCTTATTATCCTGGGCGGCTTGGGGATATTACCAATTTTATTTCCCGGAGTATCGGCAACTTTAACTTTACCGGGTATTGCCGGTATAGTATTATCTTTAGGCATGGCAGTTGATGCCAATGTGCTTATTAATGAACGCATAAGAGAAGAATTATCCACAGGAAAAACTTTGCGCACTGCCATATCCAATGGTTATGATAGGGCTTTTAGCGCTATTTTTGATTCCAACTTGACTACTCTTATTGCCGCGTTTTTACTATTTCAGTTCGGAACTGGGCCCATAAGGGGTTTTGCCGTGACTTTAACCATTGGCCTTATTGCCAGTATGTTTACGGCTATTGTAGTTACCCGCACTATATTCGAAATTCTTTTAAGTTGGGGATTGTTAAAATCGCTTCCGATGCTAAGATTAATCAAGGAAACAAAATTGGATTTTATCGGTAAAAGAAGGATTTTTTATACCATATCCATCGTAGTAATAGCATTAGGACTTATATTCTTTTTTAAAAAAGGCAAACAGGCATATGGAATTGATTTTGCAGGCGGAGAACTACAGGAATATAGCTTTAAGGTGCCTGTAACTATAGATGCGGTGCGCCAGGTATTAAAGGAATTAGGCCTTGCCGATGCCTCTATACAACAATTTAAAGACAACCCCAAGGTTGTGTTAATCAGGACATCTGTGAATAAAACTGATATTATCACAAATAAATTAAAAGAAAAATTTCCTGACCAGGATATACAGATATTAAGGATAGAGCACGTTGGTCCTGTTGCCGGCAAGCATTTAAAGATAAAAGCTATATATGCCCTTGTCTGGTCGTTAGCCGGGATCTTAATTTATGTAGCTTTTAGATTTAAGCACTTTAACTTTGCAGCAGCAGGCGTAATTGCCTTAATTCATGACGTAGCGGTAGCATTGGGGTTCTTGGCTATAACAGGCAGGCAGATAGACCTTTTAAGCGTTACTGCATTTTTAACCATCGCAGGTTATTCCATAAATGACACTATTGTTATTTATGATAGAGTGAGAGAAAATAGCCGCCTTTTACGTAAACAACCCCTGTACGACCTTATAAACTTAAGCGTGAATCAGACACTAGGCAGGACGCTGCTTACTTCCACAGTTACATTATTAACTATCCTTGCTATTTTATTTTACGGCGGAGAAGTATTAAGTAATTTTGCCTTTGCTTTATTAGTGGGTTTTATTTCTGGAATATATTCTACGGTCTACATTGCCTCACCTTTAGTTCTCGCCACAAACCCCAAAAGCGGCCGCCAATAATTAGGTGGCGCAAGAGGGGTTTGGTAATTACTATGTTTAAATCCCTAAAATTATACATAGGTGCCACTATTGATTTAGAGAATATTTTAGCAACCTTGGTTGATTTTGGCTACAAGAGGCAGGAAACTGTTTTAGAGGAAGGGGATTTCTCCCGGCGCGGTGAAATTTTTGATATATTTCCCTTTGCCTTTGAGCTTCCGATACGTATCGAGTTAAATATGAATGAAGTTGCAGCTATTAAAACATTCAATCCTGTTGACGGAAATCCGCTCTGGGAACATAAGATGGTAATTATCCTTCCGGTAAAACGGGCGCGCACGCTTAAGACCGCGACCTTTAGCGAGGATTTACCCGTAGAAAACTTTGTGGATTTAAATATCGGCGATTATGTTGTGCATACTCAAGCCGGCATAGGGAGATTTTTAGGGTTGGATAAAATAAAGATCGGCGATAGGTATAAAGACCATCTGGTTATTGAATACGACCGACAAGAAAAATTATATGTACCCGTTAACTCAATGCATTTAGTGCAGAAATATATTGCTTTTCATATAAGAAAACCAAAGCTTTATCGGTTAGGCACCAAAGAGTGGCTTAAGGCCAAAGAAAGGGCAAGGCGGGGGATACGTAAGCTTGCCTGGGAACTTTTATCTTTACAGGCAATGCGTTTAAGCGTGTCCGGTTTCACTTATTCTCCTGATACAGATTGGCAGAAACAATTCGAAGCTACTTTTCAATATACAGAAACTCCGGGACAGATAAAAGCAACCCAGGAAGTCAAGGCAGATATGGAGTCGCCAAAACCCATGGATAGGCTTCTTTGCGGCGATGTCGGTTACGGCAAAACCGAAGTAGCAATGCGCGCAAGCTTCAAGGCATTGATGGATAATAAGCAGGTGGCATATCTTGTACCCACCACAATTTTAGCCGAACAGCATTATCAGAATTTTAGCAGCCGCCTTAGAGATTTTCCTATAAATATTCAGATGCTTTCGCGGTTTAAAACAAGGGCGCAACAGGAAGAAATTGTTCGTGGTATTGCCGAAGGCAGCGTAGATATAATAATCGGTACGCACCGATTATTATCCGATGATGTAAAATTCAAAGATTTAGGCCTTGTGATTATAGATGAAGAACAGCGTTTTGGGGTAAGGGCAAAAGAAAAATTAAAAGCCTTAAGATTAGCCTGCGATGTACTTACCTTAACCGCCACGCCTATCCCGCGTACGTTATATATGAGTTTGATGGCTACAAAGGATTTATCCGTAATTAATACTCCTCCCCAAAATAGGTTGCCTATAAAGACGATTGTGATAGAATATGATGAAGACCTTATCCGTCAGGCAATTTTGCGGGAATTGGGCAGGAAAGGACAGGTTTATTTTGTGCACAATCGTATTCAAGATATAGAAAAAGTGAAAGAAAGGATTGTCAGGCTCCTGCCAGCCAATATTAAGATTGCCATAGGGCACGGTCAAATGGCGGCACATATCTTAGAGAAAGTAATGCTTGATTTTTTCAAAGCAAAAATAGATATTTTGCTTTGCACGATGATTATAGAGTCGGGTATTGATATCCCGAATGTCAACACCATTATCGTCAATAATGCGCATCATTTTGGATTATCTGATTTGCATCAGCTTCGCGGAAGGGTGGGTAGATTCGATAAACCCGCCTATGCTTACTACATCGTTCCTAAAAAAGAGGTTCTGGATACAGATGCAAAAAGAAGACTCGAAGGAATCCAGGAATACTCAGAGTTAGGAGCGGGTTTTAAGATTGCTATGGAAGATCTGGAAATCAGGGGCGCGGGTAATCTTTTGGGTGTAGAACAGCACGGTTTTATCGCTACAGTTGGTTTTGACCTGTATTGCAGGCTGTTAAGAGAGGCAATCGGTAATTTTGAAAAGGCAGGTATTCCCAATGGTTAAAACAATAAGACAAAACAAGAAAATCGCCTTCGGCGATAACCTTAAGGTGCGATTTTCAGTGGTTAGACCTTTCCTTAAAGGATGGGAAAGTCTATCCTTTAGGATTAGGAAAGTGTTTTATACTTTCCTACACCATAAAAAATTAAATTTTTTAAAGATCCTTCTGTTTTTATTCGCTATTACTAGTTACGAGTTACTAGCTACCAGTTACGAATTATTTGCCCAGGATAAAATTATCGCCATCGTGAATAAGGATATAATTACACAAAAGGACCTGAATGATTTTATCAATTTTATGCGCGTACAGTTAGCCGCGGAATATAAGGGAGAGCAGTTGGAAACCAAAATACAATCCATGAAATTAGATTTACTGGATAAGTTAATTGAGGACAGTCTTATTTTGCAGGAGGCAAAAAGAGGCAATATCAAAATAAATCCCGATAGGATTAAAGTGAGAGTCAGCGAAATAATAAAACATTATGGGTCGGATAGTGAATTTCAGAATTCCCTAACTAAACAAGGCTTGGTCAAGGCAGACATAGAGGCAAAAATAAGAGAACAATTACTTATGTATAGTGTCATTGATATGGAAATAAGAAGCAAAATCATAATTAAGCCGGGAGAAGTTACTGATTTTTATCAGGAAAATACTGAAAAATTCATATTGCCTGAACAGCGGGAATTTGAATCCATAACCATAGATAATGAAAGCTTGGCTAATGAGATTTTTGATCAGTTAAAAAGCGGTCAAGAATTACAAGACGTAGCTGATAGATATTCCCTCACCGTAAATAAATTTAGTTGCGTAAGGAATGGCCAGTTAAGAAAAGATATTGAAGATACCGTATTTAAAATAAACTTAGCTCAAATTTCAAGACCCATCAAAATTGACACTTCGGCTTCGCTCAGTGTCAATGGTGAGCGTAGTCGAACCATTGAAAATAATTATTATATTTTTAAATTGAATAATATAATTCCTCCCCGGCATCAAAATTTATCTGAAGTGCAAGATAAGATTTATTCGATGCTATTTAATAAAAAGATGCAGGAGGCATTAACTAAATGGCTGGATGAACTTAGAAAGCGCTCCTACATCAAAATCATACAGAATTAAAGAATGCACAGGCTAAAGCATAAAATTATAGTTGGTATTACTATGGGTGACCCGGCAGGTATAGGGCCGGCAATTATTCAGAAGGCGATGAATAAAGTTAGAGGTTTAGCAGATTTTGTAGTCATAGGTGATAAATGGGTATTTAGTCGGGTGTCAGGTGTCAGGTGTCGGGTGTCAGGTGCAAAGTTTATAGATTTGAATAACGTTGCCCATAAAAATTTTAAGTTTGGTAAGGTCAAGGCAGAATACGGCAAGGCATCCGTAGAATATTTAGATAAGGCAATAGAATTAATTAAAAATAAAGAGATAGATTGCCTGGTTACCTGTCCTGTTTCTAAAGAGGCAATAAGTTTAGCGGGTTTTGATAAATTTTTGGGACATACAGAATACTTAGCCGCACGCACAAATACAAAATATTTTGCCATGATGTTATTAAATAAAAAATTTAGGTTTAGTTTGGTAACCCGCCATATTCCTTTAAAAGACGTACCATCCAAACTGGATACGGATAAGATATATAAAACTATTCTTTTAACCCACCGGTCTATAAAAGAATTATTTTTGATTAAAAATCCGCGAATAGCAGTATGCGGCCTAAATCCTCACGCCTCTGATAACGGCCTTTTGGGAGGAGAAGAGAATAAAATTATTAAGCCGGTACTGATGCGCCTTGGCAAAAGTATAAGAAATATCGATGGGCCGCTCCCTGCCGATGTAGCAGTTTTAAAGGCAGCGCAAAAAAATATGATTGCATAATTGCTATGTATCATGACCAGGCGCTAATTCCTTTGAAGATATCAGGTACATATACGGGCGTAAATCTTACACTCGGTCTTCCTTTTATAAGGACTTCTCCTTTACATGGGACTGCTTTCGATATTGCGGGAAAATTTAATTTAGCTAATCCAACTTCATTAATTGAAGCCATCAGGCTCGCGGTAATATGCACGTTAAGCCAAAAAAAGGATTAGGCCAGAATTTCCTTTTCGATAAAAATATACAAAGAAAATTAGTTGCATCATATAACCTGAAGGCTCGCGACCATGTTTTAGAGATAGGTGCCGGATACGGTGAATTAACTAAACTGGTTGCTGATAATGCGGCTTTTGTTTATGCCCTTGAGATAGACCCCGAATTATGCAAGACTTTAAGAGATAATACTAAGGGGTATTCGAATATAGAAATAATTAACCAGGATATTTTAATATTTAATTTAAAAAGATACTTCAGTAAATTTAAAAATAAAATAAAGGTGGTAGGGAATATTCCTTATTATATTACTACACCTATTATCGGACACCTCTTAAAATATCGCAATAAAATTGAAACTGTTTTTATTACTGTACAGAAGGAATTCGCTAAAAGGATAGTTGCAAATGCCGGCTCTAAAGAATACGGTTCTTTTAGTTGTTTTGTGCAATATTATAGCATTCCCAAAATACTCTTTTTTATAAAAAAGGGTAGTTTCTCGCCTATTCCAAAAGTAGATTCCTGTCTCCTGGAGTTAAAGATAAGACAGGTCCCGGCTGTAAATGTTAAAGATGAGGAATTATTTTTTAAAGTAATTAGAGCGAGCTTTAATAAAAGAAGAAAGACTTTAAGAAATAGTCTTGATAGTATCGTTCCTTTACAAAAACTCCCTGAGTTTTTTAAAAAATATGGCATAGACGTTAATATCCGGCCTGAAGACCTTACCCTGAAAGATTTCGCCCACTTAGCCAACAGCATATAAAAAATGGTTGACAAAATGGTTTTTTTAATATATACTTTCTTCTTTGCGTAATTCCCAAGAATAGCTTTTCATCATTTTTCTATATATATAAAAATAGTAAACTTACAAAGAATTTAACAAAATTCTTGAGGGTTGGTTTTTTTTACTCTTAAAGTTTTTCTGCGGGATCTTAATGAATGGAACTCCGACGCTAAATTTGGCGCTGGAGCCTTAACTTACTAAAGACGTGAAAGCCATAATGCTGGAGTAGCTCAGTCGGTAGAGCACGTCCTTGGTAAGGACGGGGTCACGGGTTCGATTCCCGTCTCCAGCTTAAATTTGCGCTGAAAAGCGCAAATTTAATCCTGAGGAGCAACAGCGACGAAGGATCTCAACATTTAAAAGATATGCGCGAAATTATAACATTAGAGTGCACGGTCTGTAAAAACAGAAACTACACTACGAAAAAAAATAAGAAGAAGCATCAGGATAAATTAGAGGTAAAAAAATTCTGCAAATTTTGCTATAAGCATACCCTGCATAAAGAAATAAAGTAAGTGAGGCCACGACTTAGGGGTGTCGGTTAACGGTAAACCACTGGTCTCCAAAACCAGGACTGGGGGTTCGATTCCCTCCGCCCCTGAATAAAAGTAAAAAATGCGGGATGACTCCTGCCGCTCCTGTTGTAGTGGTTGAATTACTGATAGATTTCGATGAATATATTTAAGAAAATAACGGATTTTTTAAAAGAAGTTAAAATAGAATTAAATAAAGTATCATGGTCAACTCGTCAAGAATTGATTGGTTCAACAGTGGTTGTTATTGCAGTCACATTTATTATGGCAGTATTTATAGGCTTAATTGACATTTTTCTTTCTCACATATTGAGACTGGTATTCAGATGAAAAATTGGTACGTTGTGCATACTCAAACCGGTTTAGAAGATAAGGTTAAGACGGCCTTGGAGAATAAAATTCAATCTGAAAGATTGCAGGATTTAATCAGCGGTGTCGTTATCCCTACGGAACAGATTTCTGAGATTCGCTCAGGCAAAAAGAAGATTTCGCAGCGAAAATTCTTCCCGGGGTATCTCCTTGTTGAGATGGAATTAAATGAAACAACATATTTTCAGATTAAGACCACTCCAGGCGTAACCGGGTTTATCGGCCCGGGCAAAAAACCCATACCTCTTTCGCAACTCGAAGTAGATAACATCCTGAAAAGGACGCAGGATACCCAGGTTAAGCCAAGCCCTAAGATTGCTTTCGAAAAAGGCGAACAGGTTAGGGTTAATGATGGGCCGTTTATGAATTTTAACGGCACTATTGAAGAGGTCCATCCTGAAAGAGGAAAACTAAAGGTCAGTGTCTCAATTTTTGGCAGGGCAACGCCCGTAGAATTAGAATATTGGCAGGTTGAGAAAATATAACATATGGCTAAGAAAGTAGTCGCGCAGATTAAATTACACGTTCCGGGAGCGCAGGCGAATCCCGCTCCTCCGGTCGGTCCTGCCTTGGGCCAGCACGGCGTAAATATTATGCAGTTCTGCAAACAATTTAATGAGCAAACCAAAGGCAAAGATGGCTTAATTTTACCTGTAGTTATCAGCGTTCACGAAGACCGTTCTTTTAGTTTTATTATTAAAAGCCCGCCCTCTTCGGTCTTGATTAAACGTGCGGCAAATTTAGCCAAGGCATCGGGGACCAGCGGCAAAGAAATCATCGGTAAAATAACTAAAAAACAAGTTGGGGAGATTGCAAAACTTAAGGCAAAAGACCTGAACACAACGGATATGAACCAGGCTATTAAAATTATTGAGGGCACAGCCAGAAGCATGGGTATAGCCATTGAAGGGTAGTCTAGCATTGCCAGCAGGGACTGACTCCGCAGATATTAAACCCGATTAGAAACCAAGGTGTCTGTCCCGCGACAAGTTAAGTGTTAATTGGGAGAAACTTAGAATGAAGATGCGCAGTAAGCGTTATAAAGAATGCGAAAAGCAAATAGATAGGACGAAGTCACTTTCACTGAAAGATGCTATCTTGATTCTAAAGAAGTTGCAGCCTCCTAAATTTGACGCATCGGTTGATTTACATTTTAATATTAATGTTGATCCCAAGAAGTCGGACCAGATGGTACGCGGCACTGTAGTCCTGCCGCACGGCACAGGTAAAAAAGTGAGGGTTGCTGTTTTTTGCAAAGGAGAGAACGAGAAATTGGCAAAAGAAACCAATGCAGATTATGTGGGCGGTAATGAGTTAATAGATAAGGTGGCAGGAGGTTTCCTGGATTTTGATTGTGCTATTGCGACACCCGATATGATGAAGGATTTAAGTAAACTGGGCAAAACTTTGGGTCCGCGCGGGCTTATGCCTAGCCCTAAGACGGGCACAGTAACCAATGACATTGTAAAGGCAATCGAAGATGTGAGAAAGGGTAAGGTTGAGTTTCGGGTGGATAAACAGGGCGGCATACATTTATCTGTCGGAAAACTTTCTTTCCCCGAAGATAAATTATATGAAAATGCCTCTCGCGTAATTGAGACGGTATTTGAGGCAAAACCGGCATCGGTTAAAGGCAAATTCATAAAAAGCGTATTTATCTCATCAACTATGAACTGCGGCTTAAAACTTTCAATTTAAATGAAAAAACTAGGCTTATTATTTAGAGAAACGTTAGAAAACAACATAAAAAAGCAATTAAAAGAATCCGATAGCATTTTTATTATACAATACTCCAAATTATCCAGTCCGGACTTAACAGCATTAAGGCAATCGTTAAAAGGTATAAATGCCGTTCTTTTTGTAGCCAAGAATAGTATAACCAGGCGTGCTCTTGCGGATGCAAAACTCCAGGGTTTAGTTAAGTCTGTGGAGGGGCCCTGCGGCTTAGTATTTGCTAAAGGAGAACTAGTTGATACTTCACGCGCGTTATACAATTTTTATCGCGAGCATGAACAATTAAAGTTAGAATGCGGTCTTATGAAAGATAAATTCCTGGATAAAAAGGATATCGAGACCCTGGCTCGCCTTCCCGGCAAAGAAATTTTAAGGGCCTATGTCGTAATGACTTTAAATTCACCCATATCAGGCTTGGTCTGTGTATTAAAACAGACATTAAGGAAGTTTGTTTACTGTTTAGATCAAATAAAGAAAAAGAAAGGAAATTGATAATTGGTGAGTAGTTAACTGGTGAGTAGTGAGTTGACTAATTAACCAAAATGACAGGGGAGGAAGAATGGCTAAGGAAAATTTGGAGGGATTAATTAAATCCATAGAGGGTATGTCGGTATTAGAGCTTTCAGATTTAGTGAAGGCCCTGGAGGAAAAATTCGGCGTGCAGGCTAATATGCCTATGATGGCTGCGCAAGCGCCAGGAGGAGCAGGAGGTGCTGCACCTGCCCAGGAAGAGAAAAGCACGTTTACCGTAGTCTTAACTAGCGCAGGCGCTAATAAAATTGCAGTAATAAAAGAGGTAAGGACAATGACAAGCCTGGGCCTGAAGGAGGCCAAGGATTTAGTAGACGCAGCTCCTAAACCAGTAAAAGAAGGCGTGCCCAAGGAAGAAGCTGAAGAGATGAAAAAGAAACTCACAGCTGTCGGCGCCACCGTTGAATTGAAATAAACGCTAATTGTCGCCAATTTTCAAACTAATTGCCGCTAATAATTAGCGGAAATTAGCGATAAATTAGCGGACATTAGCGTAAGAGGAGCGTAAGCGACGAATGATTAAACGTAAAAACTTTGCCAGATTTAAAGAGGTTTGCGAGTTACCTAACCTATTAGATATACAGCTTCGGTCTTACAATGAATTTCTGCAGTTCGATGTTCCCTGGCAGGAAAGGAAGCATCAGGGTTTACAGGAAGTATTCCTGGATATATTCCCTATCGAGAACCCGAACCGCACAGTAAGATTGGAGTTTATCAGCTACTCTTTAGGCAAACCTAAATATAATATTGCTGAATCCGGAAGGCGAGCCTTAACCTTTGCCGCACCCTTAAAGGTAAAATTTAGATTAATTACACCCAAAGACATTAAAGAGCAGGATGCCTATTTCGGAGAAATACCATTAATGACCGAAACCGGCACATTCGTCATAAACGGCGATGAAAGAGTAGTAGTAAGCCAACTGCAGCGTTCTCCGGGTGTTTCCTTTGAAGAAGAGAGCCACCCTACCGGCAAGAAGATATTTTACGGACGTATTGTCCCCTATCGAGGGGCATGGCTTGAGTTTAAATACGATTTATCAGAAACTGTTCTTGCCTATGTGGATAGGCGTAGAAACTTCCCCGCTACTCAAGTTTTAAGGATACTTGGTTTTTCTACCGATCAAGAAATTATTTCTGCATTCGGAAAAGAATATCCCGAGATAACCAATACTTTTAAGAAAGATTATACCAAGAGTAAAGAGGAGGCATACTTAGATTTTTATCGTAAGATGCGGCCTACTGAACCCGTGACTAAAGAAGGTGCCGAGGCATTATTCTATAGATTGTTCTTTGACCCTAATAGATACGATTTGGAAAGGGCAGGCAGATTTATCCTCAACAGAAAATTAGGTATGGATGTTTCTTTAGAAAAAAGGATCCTCGATTCAGCTATGGTTATTAAAGTAATTGAATATCTGATTAAACTAAAAGCGGGCGAAGGCAAAATTGACGATATAGACCATCTGGGCAATCGCCGGATAAAGACAGTGGGAGAATTAGTGCAGAACCAGGTAAGGATAGGCTTAAGCCGCATTGAACGTTCGATAAGAGAGCGATTAACCATATTAGGCGATTTCGACAATATAAGCGTGCACTATCTAATAAATTCAAAGTTATTGTCCAACCAGATACGCGATTTCTTTACCCGTAGTCAGCTATCCCAGTTTATGGACCAGGTGAATCCTTTGGCTGAGATGACTCATAAACGCCGCTTGAGTGCTTTAGGCCCCGGCGGATTATCGCGGGAGCGCGCTGGCTTTGAAGTCAGAGACATACACCCTTCACATTATGGCAGAATTTGCCCAATCGAGACGCCTGAAGGCCCGAATATTGGTTTGATTGCCTCGCTTAGTACTTATGCGCGGGTAAATTTCTTAGGACTGCTTGAAACACCCTATAGAAAGGTAGAAGACGGCCGGGTTACGCGCAAGATCGAATATTTAACCGCAGATATAGAAGAAGAAAAAATGATTGCGCAGGCGAATGTCCCGTTAGACAACGACGGTCATTTCCTAGAAAGAGAGGTTTCCTGCCGCTATAGAGGCGATTTCCCTAAAGTCCAGCCGAAACAGGTCGAATATATGGATGTATCCCCAAGACAGCTTGTTTCTATAGCTGCTGCTTTAATTCCTTTTTTAGAACATGATGATGCCAACCGTGCATTGATGGGTTCAAACATGCAAAGACAGGCTGTGCCATTAATGATTAATGAGCAGCCGATTGTAGGAACATTAATGGAGGGTAAAGTTGCTGTTGATTCCGGTACGCTAGTCATAGCTGAGGAGTCAGGTAAGGTAACAGCCGTTGATGCTTCATCAATAACCATTGGCAAAAAGACATACCATCTCAAGAAATTTTTGCGCACGAACGCTAATACCTGTTTAAATCAAAGGCCCTTAGTAAGGTTGGGCCAACAGGTTGAAAAAGGCGAAGTTATTGCCGATGGGACGAGCACTAAAAACGGCGAACTGGCCTTGGGGAAAAATTTATTATGCGCTTTTATGCCCTGGCGGGGATATAATTTTGAAGACGCTATCTTAATCAGTGACAAGGTGGTCAAAGAAGATACATTTACCTCTATACATGTAGAAAAGTTCGAGATCGAAGCCACTGAGACGCGCCTCGGCAATGAAGAAATAACCCGCGATATACCCAATGTAAGCGAAGAATCTTTAAGGAATTTAGATGAGACAGGCATAATTCGTATGGGTGCAGAGGTAATCTCAGGAGATATCCTGGTAGGAAAAGTTACTCCTAAAACCGAGTCTGAGCTTTCTCCCGAAGAAAGGCTCTTGCGCGCTATATTCGGCGAGAAAGCAGGCGATGTGCGCGATACCTCTTTGACTGTTCCGCCGGGAGTTGGAGGTGTGGTGATAGATGTGCACGTATTTCAGCGTAAAGTTCGGGGGAGAAAGTCCAAAGAGGATAAAACTAAGGAGCTAGCCAAAATAAAGGAACTGAAGGCTTATTATAAACAGGAGATAGAATTTGTTCAAAGTGAAAAGCTCTCGCGGTTGAGCCAGGTTTTAGGTATAGATAAAAGAAAAATAGAGAAAATGGATTTTAGCGATAAAGAAGAAGCAAAAATCCTGGCTTCTTCTTTTGATGAGCAAATACAAAAATTATTAGCAGAAGAAGAGCAGGAGATGGAAAAGGTCAGGCGCGGCGATGAATTACCTGCTGGGGTTTTAAAAAGAGTAGTTGTTTATATTGCCACAAAACGTAAATTATCAGAAGGGGATAAATTGGCGGGTAGACACGGCAATAAAGGAGTGTTGGCCAAGATTCTACCCGATGAAGATATGCCTTATTTACCCGATGGCACACCAATCGATATCGTATTAAATCCTTTGGGCGTTCCCTCGCGAATGAACGTAGGTCAAATTTTGGAGACTCATTTAGGCTGGGCAGCCAAGGCTTTAGGTCTTTATGTTACCAGCCCTGTTTTTGATGGTGCTACTGAAGCAGAAATTAAAGAACTGCTTAAAAAAGCAGGTTTACCCGAAGAGGGCAAGATAACTCTTTACGACGGCTTTACGGGTGAACCCTTTGACCAGAAGATAACCGTTGGGTTTATTTATATGATGAAATTAATTCATCTGGTCGATGAAAAAATTCATGCCCGTTCTATCGGCCCTTATTCTTTAGTTACTCAGCAGCCCTTAGGCGGTAAGGCGCAGTTTGGAGGCCAAAGGTTAGGCGAAATGGAAGTTTGGGCGCTGGAGGCTTATGGTGCAGCGTTTAGTTTGCAGGAGATGCTTACCGTTAAGAGTGACGATGTATCAGGTAGAACGCGCATATACGAGGCGATTGTCAAGGGAGAACATAGATTAACCCACGGTACGCCCGAATCATTCAATGTTTTAATAAAAGAATTACAAGGCTTATGTTTAGATGTTCATTTGGATAAGGAAAAATAATGGCTGAAATTATCCAGTTCAACAGTATCTCTATAAAGATTGCATCGCCTGCCGTAATAAAATCCTGGTCTAAGGGAGAGGTAAAGAAGGCAGAAACTGTAAACTACCGCACTTTAAAACCGGAGAAAGACGGCCTGTTTTGCGAGAAGATTTTCGGGCCGGTGCGCGACTGGGAATGTAATTGCGGTAAATACAAAGGCATAAAATTTAAAGGGATCACCTGTGACCGTTGCGGCGTTACTATAGATCGTTCATCTGTAAGACGCGAACGTATGGGCCATATTGAATTAGCTACGCCGGTTACACACATTTGGTTCTTTAAGACTGTTCCCAGCCGTTTATCCGCATTGCTGGATATATCATTAAGGGATTTAGAAAAAATAATTTACTATGAAGAACATGTGGTGATTGAACCCGGTAATGCGCCTCTGAAGAAAAAAGAACTCTTAACCGAAGACAAATATCAGGAAGCACTTAATAAGTACGGTTCAGGCTTTAAGGCAAAAATCGGCGCTGAAGCAGTGCAGGAGTTATTAAAAGATTTAGACCTTGATGCATATTGCCGTAAACTGCGCCGTGATTTAGAAAAATCAAAAGAGACAATAGCCAATCGTAAGGTCTTAAAAACGCTAAAGATTGTCGAAGACTTTAAGAAATCGGGCAATAAGCCGGATTGGATGGTCCTGAGTATTTTACCGGTTATACCCCCGGATTTAAGGCCGTTAGTTCCGTTAGACGGAGGCAGGTTTGCCACTTCCGACCTTAATGATTTATATCGCCGGGTTATAAATCGCAATAACCGTTTAAAGAAACTCATTGAGTTAAACGCCCCAGAGATAATCATTCGCAATGAAAAACGCATGCTCCAGGAAGCAGTAGATGCACTCTTGGATAACGGCAGGCACGGCCGGCCTGTAATGGGTGCAAATAACCGGCCATTGAAATCCTTGGCAGATATGCTTAAAGGTAAACAAGGCAGGTTCAGGCAGAATCTCCTGGGTAAACGCGTAGATTATTCCGGCCGTTCGGTAATCGTGGTCGGGCCGGAACTAAAACTGCATGAATGCGGGCTGCCTAAACAGATGGCATTAGAATTATTTCAACCATTTATTATCAAAAAGTTAAGAGAAAAGGGATTTGTGCATACCATAAAAGGCGCACGCAGGATGGTAGAACATGGAAAAATTGAAGTCTGGGATATCCTTGATGAAGTAATTAAAGACCATCCGGTCCTTCTGAACCGCGCTCCCACATTACATCGCTTAAGCATTCAGGCATTCCAGCCGGTTTTAATTGAAGGTAAATCTATAAAGATTCATCCATTAGTCTGCACTGCTTTTAATGCCGATTTTGACGGTGACCAGATGGCAGTGCATGTGCCCCTTTCTTTAGAATCTCAAATTGAAGCTAAAATACTTATGCTTTCCATAAATAATGTATTCTCTCCCGCAGACGGAAGACCCATTCTAACCCCTACGCAAGATATTATTTTGGGTGTTTCTTATATTTCCAAGGAAAAACCCCGGGCAAAAGGCGAAAATAAAATATTTTCTAGTGCCGATGAGGCTATTATTGCTTATGAGGACAAGGAAGCAGACCTGCACGCTAAGATAAAATTAAGAATAGACACGCTATTTGATTTGGAAGAGAAAAAGCTCCTGCCCGCAAGACAGCTCATTACTACTACTGTGGGCAGGGTTATATTCAATCAGATATTGCCCGAAGGCTTCGGCTTTGTAAACAAAGAGTTAAATAAAAGTAACGTGGGTGATATTGTAGCTGAATGTTACAAGCGTTTCGGACACACAAGAACCATTCAGTTGCTCGATGATATTAAAAGATTAGGGTTTGAATTCGCTACGCGCGGCGGTATCTCCATTGGTATAGACGACTTAAAAATACCCAAGGCAAAAGAAGAGGTTTTAAAAGAAGCCAAAGCCGAAGTCAGCAAGATTGAGGAGCAGTATCATAAAGGTATTATTACTGATAGGGAGCGATACAATAAAGTTATTGATGTCTGGACTCATACTACTGATAAAGTTGCTGAATTCCTGTTTAAAGAGCTGGAGCCTTTTAATCCTATATTTATGATGGCTGATTCAGGTGCAAGAGGCTCAAGGTTACAGGTAAGGCAATTAGCAGGTATGCGTGGCCTAATGGCCAAGCCATCGGGTGAAATTATCGAAAGCCCCATTACTGCCAATTTTAAAGAAGGCTTAACCGTTTTGGAGTACTTTATCTCAACCCACGGTGCGCGTAAAGGTCTTGCCGATACCGCGCTTAAGACTGCAGATGCAGGGTATCTTACGCGTAGGCTCGTGGATGTTGCTCAAGAGGTTATTATTACCGACGAAGACTGCGGGACCTTGAACGGCATTACAGTATCCGCAATTATCGAAGGCGACGAAGAAGTAGTGAGTTTAAATGACCGTGTTGTAGGAAGGGTCGCGTTAGATAATATAGTAGATATTATTACTGATGCGGCTATCGTAGAAGCAGGTAGCGAAATTACCGAAGAAAAGGCAGAAATGCTCGAGAAGCTGGGTATTGAGAAGATACGTATACGCAGCGTCTTAACCTGTGAAGCCGGAAGAGGAGTTTGCAAGAAGTGTTACGGCCGTAATCTTGCCACAGGAAGATTGATTGAGTTAGGCGAAGCAGTAGGTGTAATTGCTGCACAGAGTATCGGTGAGCCGGGTACCCAGTTAACCATGAGAACGTTTCATATCGGCGGCACAGCCTCCAGGGTTGTTGCACAGTCATTTGTAAAATCAAAGAATAAGGGAATAGTCAAATATCATAATCTCAGGGTAGTCCTAAAGCATAAAGAATTTATTGTTTTAAATAGAAACGGCTCAATAAGTATAAATGATAAGCAAGGAAGAGAACTCGAGCGTTATGCTGTGCCGCAGGGCACTTTTATTAATGTTGCAGCAGATGGCGAGGTAGGTAAGGATGTTATTTTTCTTCGTTGGGATCCTTATACCCAGCCTATTCTTACTGAGGTATCAGGGCTAGTAAAATATGAGGATTTGCGCGAAGATGTCACGGTCAGAGAAGAACTTAACCCGGTGACAAAATTGACCGAACGTGTGGTCGTGGAACATAAACAGGAATATCACCCGCAAATAGTGATTCTAGATGAAAAAAAAGAGATTATGGGAATATATCCTATTCCTGCGGGAGCACATATATTAGTTAATGACGGTCAAAAAATATCTGCCGGGGACCTCTTGGCAAAGATACCGCGATTTTTTGTAAAAACAAGGGATATCACCGGCGGCCTTCCGCGCGTGGCGGAATTATTTGAAGCGAGGCGCCCAAAAGACCCGGCAATCATAAGCGAGATAGACGGTTTTATAGAATTCGGTGAAGCCAAAAAGGGCCAGCGTGTAATTGTTGTTAAATCTGCCACCGGCATGCAAAGAGAGTATATCATTCCTCATGGCAAACATCCTAATGTTTATAAGGGCGATAAGGTCATGGCAGGCCAGCAATTAACCGACGGCCCGGTGGTATTGCAGGACATATTAAGGGTTTGCGGCGATAAGGTTTTACAGGAATATTTAGTAAACGAAGTTCAGGAGATTTACAGGCTCCAGGGCGTGCGCATAAACGATAAACACATTGAGATGATTATCAGGCAGATGTTGAAAAAAGTCAGGGTTGAAGACCCGGGTGATACAGAATTTTTAGCTACTCAACAGGTAGATAAATGGAAATTTCAAAAAGAGAATACGCGCGTAATAAAGAAAGGCGGAAAACCTGCGGTGGCTACACCTTTGTTGTTAGGCATAACCAAAGCTGCCCTTACCACCGAAAGTTTTATTTCTGCGGCCAGTTTTCAGGAGACAACGCGGGTCCTTACTGAAGCTGCGGCTTCGGGAAAAACAGATGAGTTGTTTGGATTAAAAGAAAATGTAATCGTAGGCCATCTTATACCCGCAGGCACGGGTTTTTATGCTCATCGAAATATTGAAGTTGTTAAAACAGGCGGCGATGAAGAAAAAGTAGAAAATAAATAGTTAACCTGTTATCCGGTTAGCCCGTTAGCCTGTTGAACGGGCAACGGGAAAACGGGCAACGGGAAAACAGAAATGCCAACCATTACGCAATTAATCAGACTAGGGCGCATATCTAAAAAGAAAAAGACAAAGTCGCCGGCTTTAAAAGGGTGTCCGCAGAGAAGGGGCGTTTGTCTTCAGGTGCGTACCATGACACCTAAAAAACCCAATTCTGCTTTACGCAAGATTGCCAGGGTAAGATTAACTACAGGGATAGAAGTTACAGCTTATATACCGGGGGAGGGCCATAATTTACAGGAACATTCCATCGTTTTGGTTAGAGGGGGCCGTGTAAAAGATTTGCCCGGAGTAAGATATCACATTGTAAGAGGCACGCTTGATACAGCCGGGGTCAACCAGCGTAAAAAATCCCGCTCTAAATACGGAGCTAAGAGGCCTAAGTAATGAGAAGAAGAAAAGCTCAAGAAAGAGAAGTTTTGCCGGATCCAAAATTTAACAGTAAAATCGTATCCAAATTTATTAATATGGTTACGCTTCAAGGCAAGAAATCTCTTGCCGAGAAGATGATCTACGGTGCCTTCGATATAATAAAACAGCAACTTAACGAACCCGATGTCCTGAAAGTTTTTAATAAAGCTATCGATAATGTGCGGCCGCGCTTAGAAGTAAAGCCGAGACGCGTAGGAGGAGCAACTTATCAAGTACCGATTGAGGTAAAACAGGAACGCGGCACCTCGATTGCCTTGCGCTGGATAAGGGATTTTGCTAAGGGGAAAAAAGGCAAATCGATGAAGGATAAGCTTGCTGATGAAATCATGGCTGCTTATAAAGGCGAAGGCGCAACTATAAAGAAGAGAGACGATACGCATAAGATGGCAGAAGCAAATAAGGCATTTGCGCATTTTAGATGGTAAATCCGTTAACCTGTTATCCTGTTAGCCCGTTAACCTGTTTGAACGGGCAACGGGAAAACAGGCAACAGGCAAACGATTTACGATGACACGAGAGACACTGTTAGATAAAATTAGGAACATAGGCATCATTGCCCATATCGATGCGGGCAAGACCACGACTACCGAGCGCATGCTTTATTATACAGGTAAGACTTACAAGATTGGCGAGGTAGACGAAGGTACCGCTACGATGGATTGGATGATTCAAGAACAGGAAAGAGGCATTACTATAACTGCTGCCTGCACTACCTGTAGCTGGAATGCCTTCCACATTAATATCATCGATACTCCGGGTCATGTAGATTTTACCGTAGAAGTAGAAAGGTCTTTAAAGGTTCTGGATGGGGCGGTGGTTATCTTCTGCGGCGTAGGAGGGGTTGAGCCGCAATCAGAGACAGTATGGCGCCAGGCTGACCGCTATGGTGTGCCAAGAATAGCTTTTGTAAATAAATTAGATAGAACGGGCAGCGATTTCTTCGATACAATTGCCCAGATTCATAAAAAGTTAGGAGCAAATGCCGCGGCGATACAATTGCCCTTTGTCCAGGAAGATAATCTTGAAGGTATAATCGATTTAATAGAAAAGAGGTTAATCTTATACAAGGATGAATTGGGTAAAGAATTTGACATCTTAGATGTACCTGCCGGCCTTGAAGGTGAGGTTGACAAATATCGCAACGTGTTGCTGGAGAAACTGGCCGAAGTAGATGATAAGATAATGGATAATTTTGTGCACGGTAGAGTAATATCCGTGACTGCAATAAAAGAAACAATAAGAAAAACAGTTATACAGAATAAGCTTGTCCCTGTCTTATGCGGTTCATCCTTGCGCAATAAAGGCATTCAACTGCTTTTGGATGCAGTTTGCGATTATCTGCCGTCACCGATTGACCTGCCTCCCATAAAAGGTATGGAACCTGAAACCGGTGAATACGAAGAAATAGAAACTTCTGATGAGGCACCATTCTGTGCATTATGTTTTAAGGTGGTTGTAGACCCTTACGTAGGAAGGATTAATTATCTCAGGGTATATTCCGGTACTTTAAATACAGGGTCTTATATCCATAATGCCTCGCGCAGGATCAGGGAACGGGTTACAAAATTGCTGAGGATGCATGCTAATCGGCAGGAGATTATTGATAGCATTTCTACGGGCGATATTGCTGTGGCTGTCGGGTTAAAAGATACTATGACAGGCGATACGCTTTGCGATGAATCTAACCCCATTTTAATTGAAGCAATGCGTTTTCCTGAGCCGGTAATTCAGCAGGCAATCGAACCCAAAACCAAACAGGATCAAGAAAAATTAGGTTTGGCTTTACATAAATTAGAAGAAGAGGATCCTTCATTTCGCGTAAATTATAATCAGGAAACCGGCCAGACTATCATTTCTGGTATGGGCCAGTTGCATTTAGAGATAATTATTGACCGGATATTGCGGGAATTTAATGTAGAGGCACAAGTAGGTGTGCCGCAGGTTGCTTACCGGGAAACTATCACTAAAAAAGTTATCTCCACAGGTAAATTCATTCAGCAGACCGGCGGGCACGGCCAATACGGACATGTAGTCATAGAAATGTCTCCTCAGGAAATGCCGGGTTCTGGCGTAACTTTTGAAGGTAAAATAAAAAGCGGCGCTATTCCGCGCGAATTTATCCCTGCCGTAAAACAGGGTATTATGGGTGCAGCAAAAAGCGGAGTATTAGCAGGTTATCCGGTCGCGGATATAAAGGTTCAGTTAATAGACGGCTCATATCATGAAGTGGATTCTTCAGAGCTGGCCTTTCAGATGGCAGCAGCTATCGCTTTTAATGACGGCCTTAAAAAAGCAAACCCGATTTTATTAGAACCGATTATGGATATGGAGATTGTAGTGCCAGAGGAATATATGGGCCAGGTAATCGGCGATTTAAATTCTCGGCGGGCAAAGATAACTTCTTTAACTGTACGGGCAAATGTGCGCGTAATCAGAACATACGTGCCTTTAGCAGAAATATTTAATTATGCTACAGTATCACGTTCTTTAACTCAGGGTCGCGCATCCTATACAATGGAGCCCTCGTTTTATGCTGAGGTGCCTTCACATATAGCAGAAAAGATTGTCGCAGGTTTTACATCCTTAGGCTTAAGAAAAAGTTTTTAAAAAAATAAGGAGGTGCAGTAAAATGGCTAAAGAAAAATTTGTGAGGACAAAACCACACGTCAACATCGGAACTATCGGCCACATAGACCATGGTAAGACACTTTTAACCTCTGCTATTACGCATGTCCTGTCTAAATTGGGAAAGGCTCAAGCCAGGGACTATGCTGATATAGCTAAGGGTGGCGCTGTAAGAGACGAGAGTAAAATATTGACTATTTCCGTAGCACACGTTGAGTACGAAACCGACAATCGTCACTATGCCCACATAGACTGCCCGGGGCACGCTGACTATATCAAGAATATGATCACGGGAGCCGCACAAATGGATGGTGCAATATTAGTAGTTTCTGCAGCAGATGGTCCGATGCCCCAGACTCGGGAGCATATACTTCTGGCAAAACAGGTAAACGTTCCATCGATGGTAGTTTTCTTGAACAAAGTAGATGTAGTTCAAGATAAGGAACTCCTGGATTTGGTAGAAATGGAAGTAAGAGAATTGCTCACCAAGTATGGTTTTCCTGGAGACAAGACCCCTATTATAAAAGGAAGTGCATTAAAAGCAATACAGGCAAAAGGAGATCCTAACAGTCCAGATTGCAAGCCTATCTTGGACTTAATGAAAGCTGTGGATGAGTTTATACCAATTCCTGTAAGGGATTTAGATAAACCGCTCCTTATGGCTGTGGAAGATGTTTTTAGTATTGAAGGTAGAGGAACGGTGGGAACAGGAAGAATCGAGCGAGGAAGAGTTAAATTGAATGACGAAGTGGAACTGGTAGGTTTAAGGCCAGAAGTGAGAAAGACGGTGGTTACAGGTATAGAAATGTTCAGGAAGCTTTTGGATGAAGGCCAGGCGGGCGATAACGTAGGGTTGCTCTTACGCGGCGTGGAAAAGGATGACATTGAGCGCGGCATGGTTATAGCTGCACCTAAATCCATCACACCGCATACAAAGTTTAAAGCTCAAGTTTACATACTATCTAAGGAAGAAGGCGGAAGGCATACTCCGTTCTTTGCCGGTTATAGGCCGCAGTTCTATTTTCGCACCACTGATGTTACGGGAAGCGTAAAACTTCCTCAGGGCGTAGAAATGGTTATGCCCGGAGATAATGTAGAATTAGAAATAGAATTGATTACGCCCATCGCCATGGAAAAGGAATCGCGTTTTGCTATCCGCGAAGGCGGACGCACTGTAGGCGCAGGCGTTGTTACTGAAATTATTGCCTAATTCGCACTTATAACTTACTCACACTTCGTGTTCGTAAGTTATGTGCTCATTAAATATGCAAAAGATTCGCATAAAACTTAAAGCTTACGATCATCGTCTCTTGGATCAGGCGGTAGAAGAAATTGTGGAGACCGTAAAAAGCACAGGCGCAAAAATTTCCGGGCCTGTGCCGCTGCCTACAAAAAGGGAGATTTATACGGTCCTGCGTTCTCCGGTAATCGACAAGAAATCGCGCGAACAATTTGAGTTAACCACACACAAGCGCCTTATTGATATATTCGAACCCACATCTAAGACGATTGACTCGTTAAGGAAATTAAATCTTCCTGCAGGCGTGGATGTGGAAATAAAGTAGTTAACCCGTTATCCAGTTCGCCCGTTAACCTGTTGAACGGGCGAACGAGCAACGGGCAACGGGAAAACGAAATATGACGGGAATATTAGGTAAAAAAATAGGCATGACCCAAATTTTTAGTGAAGACGCTAAATTGGTGCCTGTCACGGTTATAGAAGCAGGACCCTGTCCAGTATTAGCCGTAAAAGATAAGCATATTCAGCTGGGATTTGATTCGGTCCGTGAAAATCGCCTCAAAAAGCCACTGGCAAAATATTTTGCTAAACTGAATATTCCCCCCAAGAAAATAATCAAAGAGGTTTTAAAAGAACCGGGTAAAGAATATAAGGTTGGCGAAGAAGTGAAGGTAGACTTATTTAAAACAGGTGATTTTGTAGATATAACCGGCACTTCCTTAGGCAAAGGTTTTCAGGGCGGAATGAAGCGCTGGAATTGGCGCGGCGGACCTAAAACACGCGGTTCAACGTCGCATCGCCGCGTCGGTTCTTTGGGTTCAAGCACCACGCCCGGAAGGGTCTGGAAAGGACACCATATGCCCGGCCACATGGGAGCACACAGGGTAACAGTACAGAATCTGAAAGTTGTAAAGGTAGATGCACAAAACAATATTTTATTGGTAAAAGGCGCTGTTCCGGGTTATAAAAATAGTTATTTAATGATTAGAAAGGCAAAGAAAAAATAGGTGTTAGGTGTTGGGTTTTAGGTGTTAGGTAAAAACCTAAGACCAAGAACCTAAGACCTAAGTAAGATAGAATAATGGAAGTTATAATCTTACCTATATATAATACAGAGGGTAAAGAAACAGATTCCCTTAAGCTTGACCAGGGTATTTTTGACGGTATAGTCAACACCGATGCTATGCACCAGGTGGTGCTTGCTTATAAGGCAGGCCAAAGAAAAGGACTGGCATCAACAAAGACTATGGGGGAAGTTTCGGGTGGTGGACGTAAACCATGGAAACAAAAAGGAACCGGTCGCGCTAGGGTCGGCTCTATACGTTCGCCCTTATGGCGGCACGGCGGAGTTGTATTCGGGCCTCATCCTAGAGATTTTTCATACACGCTACCCGTAAAAATTAAGAATCTGGCATTAAAATCCAGCCTGAACGCTAAAATAAACGAAAATAATTTTATCGTGCTCGATAACTTCAAAATAGAGCAGCCGAAAACAAAGGAAGCTGTTAAAATATTATCTAATTTAAAAGTCGGCCGGCTAAAAGACAAAAAGAACTCTAAAACGAAAACTATAAAAGCACTCTTGTTATCAGATAAATTAGATAAAAATCTGAGACTTGCTTTGCGTAATATAGATTTCTTGAGTATCAATCGGGCGCAAGATACTAATGCATACGAGGTTTTGGCAGCAAATAAATTAATTGTTACCAAAGACGGTTTGCGTGAATTAACTAATAGGTTGAAAAAATGACTCTTCTTTCTCATGATATAATCAAAGCATTGTTAAGAACGGAAAAATCGACTTTATATGAGCCAAAGGCTAAGTATCTTTTTCTGGTAGATAAAACAGCTAATAAAATTCAAATAAAACGTGCGGTAGAGGAGATATATAAAGTAAAGGTTAAGGCAGTGAATACGCTCGTATCTTGCGGAAAACTAAAAAAGGTAAGGTATCAGCTCGGGAGAACACCTGATTCTAAAAAAGCGATAGTTACCGTAAAAGAAGGACAGAAAATAAGTGGAGCCACAGTTTAGCAAGCGATAGCGAAGCTAAGCTGTTTGGCTGAACTTACCCTTGACATTTTTAGGCAATTGATTATAAGTAAAATGTCAAGGGTTAAATTCGCACATATAACTTACGTTCACTTGCGTTCCATAAGTTATGTGCTCATTTAATATGGGAATTAAAAAATTCAAGCCTACAACCCCTTCAAGACGCTGGATGAGCGGGAATGATTTTTCAGAGATTACCAAAAGTAAACCTGAAAAATCATTAACCCTTCCGCTTAAGAGAACCGGCGGCAGGAACGTTTATGGCCGTATAACCGTAAGGCACAGGGGAGGCGGGCATAAAAGGCTGTTGCGTATTATCGATTTTAAGAGGGATTTATTTGATGTACCCGCAAAAGTAATTGCAATTGAATATGACCCGAACCGGACAGCAAGGCTTGCCTTAGTAGAATATCCTAATAAACAAAGAAGATATATCATATGCCCTGAAGGGTTAAAGGTAGGTAGTGAAATTATTTCATCTAATGAAAAGAATGCCGAGATAAAAACCGGAAATACCCTTCTTTTAAGATACATTCCTTCGGGAACCATGATTCATAACATTGAATTAATGAAAGGTATGGGTGGCCAGATTGTAAGGAGCGCGGGCGCATCTGCGCAGATTATGGCGAAAGAAGAAACATCAGCTCATATAAGGCTTCCTTCCGGAGAGGTAAGGCATATAAGCTTAGATTGCCACGCTACCATAGGACAGGTTAGTAATATAGAGCATGAAGCAATTACGTGGGGTAAAGCAGGAAGAATGCGCTGGCGGGGAATAAGACCGACAGTTAGGGGCCTGGCAATGAATCCTGTAGATCATCCGCACGGCGGTGGTGAAGGAAAATCCGGACAGGGCAATCCTCATCCTGTAAGCCCTTGGGGTCAACCCACTAAAGGTTATAAAACAAGGAAAAAAACCAAATATTCTGATAAATTCATTATCAAAAGAAGGAAATAACTATGCCGCGGTCGCTAAAAAAAGGTCCGTTTGTAGAAGGAAGATTATTAGAGAAAGTGGAAAGGCTGAGGCGTTCAGGCGTGCGCCAGGCGATAAAAACATGGTCGAGGCGTTCAACCATCATACCGGATTTTGTGGGTTTGACTTTTGCTGTGTATGACGGTAGGAAACATATACCTGTTTTTATAACTGAGAATATGGTTGGCCATAAGCTAGGGGAATTTGCACCTACGCGTATATTCAGAAAACACGGCGGAGTAAAGGCCAAAAAAGCTGCAGAGAAGACATAACACATGATAGCAAAGGCAGAGGTAAAATTTATCAGGATTTCACCGGTAAAAGTAAGGCAGGTAATAGATTTAATCCGTTATAAAGATGTTCCCGGCGCTACGGCACTCCTTAATAATTTAAATAAAGGGCCCTGTGCATATTTAAAAAAAATATTAAAACAGGTTACTGCTAATGCCAAAGTAAAAGGTTTTAATGCGGAACAGCTTTATATATCGAAGCTAGTCTGTAATGAAGGCCCGAGTTGGAAAAGATTTAAGGCAGCTGCATTCGGCAGGGCAGTGCCTATAAAAAAAAGGACTTCGCATATTAGTATAGAATTGGATATTAAACCTGGTTAATTAGTGAGTGGTGAGTAGTTAATTAACCAATTAACAAATTAACTAAAAAGATGGGACAAAAGGTACATCCGTTTCTGCAAAGAATAGGTATCATCAGGACTTGGCATAGCAGGTGGTTTGCTAAACCAAAAGACTATGCAAAATTTATCAAAGAAGATTATGATATTAGAAAATTTATTAAAACAAGGTTTAAGCAAGCAGCTATTTCAAAGGTTATAATAGAAAGATTAGCGGAACGTATTAAAATCCGGATATTAACTGCAAGGCCCGGGATAATAATCGGCCGTCACGGCTCAGATATTGAACGTTTAAGGGAAGATTTAAATAATATGCTCAAAAAAGAATTATCCATCGATATAGAAGAAGTAAAAAAACCCGCATTAGATGCCCAATTGGTAGGGGAGAATGTAGCATTGCAATTAGAAAAAAGAATAGCATTCCGCAGGGCAGTAAAACGCGCAATTGAGCAAACAATGAGTCAAGGTGCAGAAGGTATAAAAATAACCTGCGCAGGCAGGTTAGGGGGTGCCGAGATGTCGCGGACAGAGACATATAAACAAGGAAAAATTCCGCTGTCAACGCTACGCGCAGATATAGATTATGGTTTTGCAGAAAGCCTCACTACATACGGCTTAATCGGGGTTAAAGTCTGGATTTATAAAGGCGATATCCTTATCAAAAAGACTGCCAAAGAAGCTGAAACTGAAAATATAGAAACTGGCGCACAAAGAACAGCTTAACAAAGAACGGGGATAAAATGGTTTTGATGCCCAAGAGGGTCAAATATCGCAAGTTGCAACGCGGGACCAAGCGGGGAGTGGCCACTACCGGTTGCGATTTGGCTTTCGGTGAATTCGGGTTAAAGACTTTAGAAAATGGCTGGTTTAAGAATACTCAGATAGAAGCGGTCCGCGTAATTCTCGCCCGTCAGCTGCATAGAGGCGGAAAGCTCTGGATAAGGGTTTTTCCTGATAAGTCTATAACTAAGAAACCCGCAGAAGTACGTATGGGTAAGGGTAAGGGGGATCTCGACCACTGGGTTGCGGTTGTTAAAAGAGGGAAAGTCCTATTTGAATTAGGAGGTGTGCCGGAAGAATTTGCGCGCAGATGTTTCAGGTTAGCCGCATATAAATTACCTTTTAAAACAAAATTTATAACACGCACGCATAGATAAAGAATGAAAACTAAAGAATTACGCAATCTCACCAGAGAAGAATTATTACAAAAAGGAAAAAGCCTTAAGGAAGAATTATTCAAGCTTAATATGCAACGCTATGGCGGCAGGGTGGATAAACCGCATATGTTTTTTTTGTTAAAAAGGGATATCGCAAGAATAAAAACTATCTTGAATGAGAAAAAATAGCACGGATTCGCACGAATAAAAATTTGTGAGAATTCGTGTAATGAGGAGCGATAGCGACGAATGGGTAAAAGAAAAGGTTTTATTGGGACAGTTATAAGCGACAAGATGCAAAAAACTATTATTGTCAGGATAACGCACATGAGCAAGCATCCTAAATACGGCAAGATTATTAAAAGCCATAATAAATTTAAGGTCCACGATGAAAAGAATACCGCCAAGATAGGCGATATGGTCAGGATAGAAGAAACTAGGGCCTTATCAAAAGATAAGCACTTCAGGCTTATTGAGGTTATGAAAAAAGCGCAGGCATCCCGCGTTGATATCAATTCGCACTTATAACTTATGTCGCACTTCGTGCTCCATAAGTTATGTGCTCATTGAAGGAGCAAATATAATGATTCAATTACGTAGTATTCTGGACGTTGCTGACAATACCGGCGCTAAGCGCGCTTCCTGTATCACAGTTTTTGGAAAGAAAAATTGTTTTATTGCCGAAATAGGAGATATTATTAATGTTAATATAAAAGAATCTTCTCCTGGAGCGACTGTCAAAAAAGGCGAAGTTGCCAAAGCAGTGTTGGTTAGAACAAAGCAGCCGATAAGGCGTGCGGACGGCTCAGTATTAAGATTCGACCGGAATGCCATCGTATTCATAGACGCTCAGTTAAACCCCAGGGGCACGCGTGTTTTTGGCCCGGTAGCAAGGGAATTAAGAGAGAAGAATTTTACTAAGATTATATCTTTAGCGCCGGAAGTTATTTAATTTACTAAAAAATGTTAAAGATAAGAAAAGGCGATACGGTAGAGATAACTAAAGGTAAGGATAGAGGTAAAAAGGGCAAAGTGCTTAAGGTTTTTATCTCAAATGGCCGCGCTATCGTAGAAGGTATAAATTTAGTCAAGAAACACAAACGAAAAACTCGCGAAGATGAAAAGGGTGGTATCGTACCTATCGAGATGCCAATCAGCCTTTCCAATCTTATGTTATTCTGCAAGAATTGCAACCGCGGCAGGAGAGTGGGCTTTTCAATTTTAAAAGACGGAACTAAATCAAGGTTTTGTAAAGATTGTAAAGAGACAATATAAACATGACTCCCCGCTTATTGGAAAAGTACAGGAATGAAATTATACCCAAGATGATGGAGATTTTCTCTTTGAAAAATAGGTTGGAGGTTCCGCGCTTAGAAAAAATAGTTGTAAATATGGGGGTGGGAGAGGCTTTGCAGGATATCAAGATTTTGGAGAAGGCCATGGAAGAACTCAGCTTAATTACCGGGCAGAAACCCATTTTAAGGCGTGCAAAAAAGGCGATTGCAAATTTCAAAATTAGGAAAGGCCTACCTATCGGATGCAAAGTTACTCTTAGGCGGACAATTATGTATGAATTTCTTGATAGGTTAATAAGCATTGCCCTTCCGCGCATCCGTGATTTCCGTGGTATCTCTCCCGATTCATTCGACGAGGCCGGTAATTATACTTTAGGTATTAGTGAACAGAGCATATTTCCTGAGATAGATTATGATAAGGTAAGCCGGATGCAGGGTATGGATATTACCATGGTGATTAAAAACGTTAAATCTAAAGAACAGGCGCGGGAATTATTGAAATTATTTGGCATGCCTTTTCGCACGGCAAATGACTAAGTGAGGATATAAGTTGGCAAAAAATTCACAGTTAGCAAGATGGAAGAGAACTCCGAAGTTTTCTGCGCGCAAATATAACCGTTGTTCTATTTGCGGTAGGTCCGGCGGTTATTTAAGAAGATTTCAGCTTTGCCGTATTTGCTTCAGGGAACTGGCATGGCAGGGTTTAATACCCGGTGTCAAGAAGGCAAGTTGGTAAATATTAGTTAACAGTAAACTCCCGAACAAAGTGAGGGAAAATGTCTCGAACCGATTTAATTGCAGATACCTTTACCATGATTCGCAATGCTATAATGGCAAAAAAAGAAAATTTAGATGTGCCTGCATCTAAACAGATAAAGTCTATCTTAGATATTTTAAAAAATGAGAGCTACATCGATAATTTTAAACTTATAGAGGACAAAAAACAGGGTTATCTGAGGATTTATTTAAAATATATTTCGGGCAAGCCGGCAATAAAAAACATAAAACGCGTATCTAAGCCAGGGTTACGCGTATATGTAAATCACGAGAAAATCCCTTCTGTTTTAAGGGGCAGGGGCCTGGCGATTATCTCCACCTCTAAAGGTATTACAACCGGCGAGGAAGCGAAGAAATTAGGATTGGGCGGAGAAGTCATCGGTTATATTTGGTGATACACGAATTAACACGAATGAAATGTCAAATTAACACGAATTATTCGTGCGAATTCGATAAAAATTCGTGCAAATTCGTGTAACGAGGAGCGATAGCGACGAATGTCAAGAATCGGCAAAAAACCTGTAGTTATTCCCAAGGACGTAAAAATCGAAGTTAAGGATAGGGTGGTTTCTGTTGGAGGCCCTAAGGGTAATTTAATCCTGCATTTGTCGGATAGGATTACCGTCGAGCTCAAAGATAATCAACTCTTTTTGAGCCGGGTAGCCGATACAAAACTTGATAAATCCCTGCACGGTCTTTACCGCGCCTTGATTTTTAATATGATCAAAGGCACGACCGAAGGATATGTTAAGGAATTAGAAATAATAGGCGTTGGTTTCCGTGCACAAGTCCAGGGCAATAACTTAAATATGCAGTTAGGTTTTTCTCATCCGGTAAATTTTCCTATTCCGGAGGGCATAAAGATAGAAACGCCAAAACAGACACAAATTATAGTAAGGGGTATTGATAAAGAAAAGGTGGGCGAAGTAGCTTCTGAAATACGCGCCATATATCCACCCGAACCATATAAAGGTAAAGGTATCCGTTATTCGGGTGAATATGTAAAGAAGAAAATCGGTAAAGCCCAAGCCACAACGACTAAGTAAGAATGAAAGAGAAAAAAGAACCGTTAAGACTTAAAAGGCATCGGCGTATCCGCGTACATATGCAAGGTAGCGAACAGAGGCCGCGTTTAATCGTGCACAGGACATTAAAAAACCTCAGTGCGCAAGTTATTGACGATACAAATAACAAAACATTATTTTCTTTAACTACGTTTGATAAAGAAGTAAAAGATAAATTTGCTTACGCCGGAAACGTAAAAGCAGCTGGATTTTTCGGTGAGGTTTTTGCCAGAAGAGCGAAAGAAAAAGGAATTACTAAGATTGTCTTTGACCGTGCTGGCTATTTATATCAAGGCAGAATCAGGGCCTTTGCTGAAGCATTGAGAAAAGGCGGCCTAGAATTCTAAAGGAGCTTTAAATAATGCAAGAATTAAAAATCGAGCAACACCATGAATTTATTGAGAAGGTTATTACCATTAACCGCGTAACAAAGGTAACTAAGGGCGGTAAAAAGATGTCTTTTAGCGCACTGGTAGTTGTGGGAGACACTAAGGGCCGCATGGGTTTTGCTTTAGGTAAGGCAAATGAAGTTGCGGATGCAATTCGTAAAGGCCTGATAAAGGCAAAAAGAGAACTTTTCACCATTCCCCTGGAAGGCTCTACCATACCTCATGAAATTGTAGGTGAATTTGGTGCAGCTAAAGTCCTCCTGAAGCCCGCATCAGAAGGAACAGGCGTAATTGCTGCTGGCCCGGTCAGGGCAGTATGCGAATCAGTAGGCATAAAAGATATCTTAACCAAATGTCTCAAATCGAACACGCCTTTAAATGTAATAAAGGCAACAGTAGAAGGATTAAAGAATTTGAAGGTAGCGAAAGATGAAAACAAAGAGAGCCCAAAGTAAAAAGAATTCAGCAGTTTCCGTCAAGGGCAAATTT
>JAGUUJ010000083.1 GCA_020063525.1 Candidatus Omnitrophota bacterium | reverse complement strand
TTGTCTGTCTTACTATTTAAATATTCCTTAATTAACCTTAGCTTCCCTTTGGGAAAATAATAAAGGCACATCGCAATTAAGGTCGATTCGGGATTTTCAGGTTTTTCCTTAAAATCAACGATTTTATTTTTTCTACCTAGCTTAATTACACCGTATTTTTTTGCTTGGGCAATATCCTTTATATTATAAGCGCCTATTACAGGACTGGAGTTACCCTTAACAAAAGACGAAAATTCCTTTAAATCACCGTTGAATAGGTTATCTCCGCCCATGACCAAAAGGTCGTCTTTGAGGTGTTTCTTATTGAGCACAAAATTCATATCACCGATTGCACCGCGTCTATCACTATGGCTTTTTGTCAAATCATCTACTAAACTGATGTGTTTTTTACTGTGCAAGCGGCTTCGCCATTTCTTAAACTTAGGGAAAAATTTGCTATTTGTCACTACGAGAATCTCATCTATATCATTTAAAGCTTCGAGTTTATCTATAATATAATTGATTATGGGCCTTTTGCCCACCTCAAGAAGCGGCTTGGGATATTCTTTAGTTAAAGGATATAATCGCGTGGCATAGCCAGCTGCCAAAATCAGTGCTTTCACCCCGCACCTTCTTTCTTATTCGTTTTTAATCTTTTGAACATTTTAGAATGTGCGGGGTCTCTGCTAATCTCTTCTTCAAATAATGAACCCTGTCCACAGGCGTAGGATCAATTCCATAAAGTATTGCCAGATAAAACGAGATGAAATCGCCTATATATATTAAGGAAAAAATTCTGTTTAATAGATTTTGACCCCGCGACCAGATTTCTAAAACGCAAACACCTTCATCCTTAAGAATATCTCTTGTTATATCCATCCTTGTGGTTACGCGCCGATGCATATCCTTATCTCTAAGCATTAAGACTACAAAATTCTTAAATAATTTCTTGGGGTTCTGCCAGCCTACAATCTCGTTATGGTTCATCTCGGGAAAGACGTGAGTTAAGGCTAGGCTTTTAGAATTCTCGTTAAGCTGGCATCTTAAGCGCGTTACCACTGCATCGAAATGTACGGAACTAGAATAAATAACCGGAAACTTATTAAATAACTTATCGGCGATATATTTAGCAATATTATCCTTTTGGCCTATACGGGGATTAAGATTCTTATTCTTTAGCTCCTCTAAAACTTCAACCATCTCTACTATAGATGGCGCTATGTCTTTAATCATACCCAACTTATTTAATACGGCCAGGGGTATAATGCTCAAATATCCTAAGGCGCATCTCGGCGGTAAACCTCTGGGTATCTCGATAAATGTGAGTTTATCTTTGGTGGCATATTCTTTTAATGCGCCGTCTGATGAAATAAGGATTAAAGAGGCGCCTTTATCCTTTGCCTGTTGATAGGCGCTTAATGTCTCTTCGGTATTGCCGGAATAGCTCGAGATAAATACAAGCGTGGAATTATCCACATAAGCCGGTAATTCATACTCCCGGCAGACGCTAATGGGGATTTTACTTTCAAAATATAGATACGATCTCACTAAGTCTGCGCCGATAGCTGAACCGCCTAACCCCGCAAAAACTATTTTTGTAAAATCCCTCTTCTCTAACAGCAACCAGTTAACTTTGGCAAGAGCATAAGCCTGCTTGCATTGTAAAGGAAAACTTAACAACAGATTTAACATGTTTGATTTATCGAGCTTTTTTATATTTGCTAAACTCGGAGATCTTTTCATCCTAAAATCTTCCTTAATTTAACCTGGCTGAACTCCGCTACTTCTTTTCCGGTAGATAATTTCAATGCCTCTTTAGCAATAGCCTGTGCATCGCTTAGCTTAATCGAGCGAATTATGGACTTTACTTCAGGAATAACCAGCGGCGGCATACTGAACTCATCCAATCCTAAACCTAAAAGTACCAATACAAAAGCGGGTTCCCCGGCCATTTCTCCGCACATCCCCACCCGAATTCCTGCATTATGCGCTGCCTCAATTATATTCTTTATCAGCCGCAAGACTGCCGGATGCGCAGGCTCATACAGATAAGCTACCTTTTCATTGGTACGGTCAACTGCCAGAGAATACTGGATAAGATCATTAGTACCTATACTAAAAAAATCTACTTCGGTGGCCAAGAGATCTGCGGTCATGGCTGCAGAAGGAACTTCAATCATTGCGCCTACCTCAATATCATTATAAAAAGGTATACCTCTATCCTTCAATTCTTTTTTTGCCTCATCCAGTATCTTTTTTGCCTGTTGCAATTCTTCGATACCGGAGATCATCGGATACATAAGTTTTAACTTTCCGTGTACTGAGGCGCGTAGTATTGCCCGCAGTTGCACTTTAAATATATCAGGCCGGGCGAGACAAAATCTAATCGCCCGCCAGCCTAAGAAAGGTTGCATATCTTTCGGTATTTCAAATTGGGAGAGAAATTTATCTCCGCCCAAATCCAGCGTGCGAATAATTACCGGAAGCGGATTCATCTCTTCGGCAACATACTTATAGGCCTGATAATGCTCTTCTTCCGACGGTAAATCTCTTCTATTCATATAGAAAAATTCTGTGCGGTAAAGTCCGATGCCCTGTGCACCATGAAGTTTTACGGAAGGAACCTCCTCGGGTAACTCTATATTGGCGACTATCTCCACTGCTTTACCGTCAAGAGTAACTGCCGGCAGGTCCTTTACTGACAAAAATCCTTCCGTTATTCCTTTGAGTTTCAGTTCTTCTTGCTGATATGCTCGTAGAGTCTCTTCGTCAGGATTTATAATTATAACCCCCGTGCCGCCATCAACTATCAGAATATCACCTGCCTTAATCTTTGTGGTTGCCTCCTCCACACCGACAACTGCGGGTATTTCCAGGGATTTAGCCATAATTGCTGTGTGAGAGGTCTTGCCTCCGATATCCGTAATAAATGCACAGACTTTCTGCTTATGCATTGCTGCGGTGTCGGACGGAGAAAGGTCATGCGCCACTACCACTACTTTTTCTTTTAAGTCCTCAAATTCCTTTCGTTCTCGACCCAAAAGATTATGCAATATCCTCTTGCCTACATCATTTACATCTACGACGCGTTCTTTTAAATACTCATCTTCAATTTTAGAAAAGACATTAATATATTTCTTTAAAACTTCGGAAAATATGTAAGCTACATTTACACATTCCTGCTTCAGGCGTAAGATTACCTCTTCGATAAGCATGCGGTCTTCAAGAACCAGAAGGTGTGCATCAAAAATCTCAGCCTGCTCTTGTCCCATTTCAACGGCAATCCTCTTCTGTAATGCTACAATTTCTTTGCGGGTTTTGATAAGCGCCTCTTCAAAGAGCTGAATCTGGACAGGAATTTCTTCTGGTTTTATTGATTGCCTGGGGACAGTTAATTCTTCTCTGCCTATTTTATGGGCGGGCCCGACACTTATTCCTCCAGCCGCAGCTATACCTTTAAGTTGTATCATAATTTAGCCTTCAGTATTAACTATTTTTTCTAGCTCTGATATAGCGAGATTTGCGTCATCGCCTTCGGCTTCAATCGTTATCGCGCTGCCCTTTTCAGCTCCTAACATAAGAATGCCCATAATAGATTTACCGTTCACTCTTTCTTTATCCCGTTTGACTGTTATACGCGCATCAAATTTATTAGCAATTTGCACAAATAATGCAGCGGGCCGGGCATGTAAGCCCTGTTTATTTTTAACAATTAACTTCTTTTTGACTGAAACCATAGCATAGCCCTCGAGCTAAACTTCTTCAATAAAACTTATAATTACTTTGGCTAATTTTAAAGGGCTATGTCTGACGACGTCTTTGGCAATAATAATGTCATCTTCAATTATACGGTAACCCATACTCTCGATTTTTTTTGTATCATTTACCACAGGATAAGAATCCTCTTGCGCATAACGTTTGAGTGCATCCTTGGAAATTTCTCCTATATTTAAAATGCAGTAATCAAGAATACGGCCGTGACTGTGCCGGATTAGCGCCTTTATATGGTCAGATGCGCTATAGCCATCTGTTTCACCGGGCTGGGTCATTGCATTGCAGACGTATATTTTAATTGCCCCTGAAGCAATAATGCTATCGGTGATCTCTTTTATCAGGAGATTAGGTATAATGCTCGTATAGAGTGAGCCAGGGCCTAAAATAATAATTTGCGCCTCCTCAATGGATTTTATTGCCTCGGGAGTTGCGCAAGATGCTTCTTGGGCCTTTAGATAAACTTTATCTATCGGTAAATGGGCCTTAGGAATTTTATCCTCTCCTTCAGTAGTTGTGCCATCTTGGTGTTGTGCCACAAGAACAACATTATTCAACGTAGACGGTATAACCTGACCCCTGAGAGCCAAAACCTTGCTTGTTTCCTTAATTGCTTTTTCAAAATCTCCGGTTAACCTGGTCATTACTGTAATAAAAAGATTTCCGAAATTATGGCCGGAAAGCTCTGAACTCTGGTCAAAACGAAACTGGAATAAATCACGCATCAATGTGGAGGCATCCGCTAAAGCTACTAAACAGTTACGGATATCGCCTGGCGGCAAAATATCAAACTGCTGTCTCAGCCTTCCTGAAGAACCACCATCATCGGCAACCGTAACTATAGCTGTGATATTGGAGGTATATTCTTTAAGACCGCTCAACAACACAGATAAACCTGTGCCGCCGCCCACCGTAACAATCCTTGGGCCGCGGCCGAGTTGCTTTTTTTGATATAAAATATCAACGAGTTCCGTACCTTTCGACGAAGGTATAACTGCCATGATGAATGAATGCATCATCCGCTTAATACCTAATATCAAAATTATAATGCCTGACACAACCACAATCGCATCCAGGAGCTGGACAAACCAATATTCTTCAGTCCGTAAACTGAGCGAACCGGCAATTACCAAGAGGATGCCGAAGGTACTTAAGGCCATCCAGCGTTTTATACCTATGCCTGGGTATAGCCACTTCAATATGCCTTTGACTTTAGTCAATTTTATATTTTTCAGATTAAAGTTTTTTCTCATCTTCTAAAGCGACAATCTTTACGATAGATTTATCATCTTGACAGGCACGCAGGCTATCGCGGAAATATTTATCTTTAAGCAAGCGGGAAATACGCGCAAGCGCCTTTAAGTGGGGCCCGGCAGAATCCTGCGGAGCTACTAACAAAAAGAATATGTATGCTGGTTCTCCGTCTAAAGAATCAAAATCAACGCCTTTTTTAGAGAGGCCAAAAGCCGCGATGAGATTATCTACGCAATCCGATTTTGCATGCGGTATAGCTATCCCCTGGCCAATAGCAGTTGAACCTAAAGATTCCCTGGTCATTAATGCCTCGATAAGTTTATTACGGCAACGTTTTTCAATCTCACCGGCAGTGACTAAAGCATCTACGAGTTCTTTAATCACTTCTTCCTTTTTTACGGATTTGATATCAGTCAATATTGCCTTCTTTGATAAAAAGTCCATAATCTTCATAACGGTTCTCCTTTCGAAATTTTATATTAAGGTCCCACCTCTGCTCAGGGCAGATGCGCCTTCGGCGCAAAAGGCGGGATACTTTTGTTCCTACCGTCGCAAAATTAAGCGGCGGACGGGATTTGAACCCGTGACATCATGCTTGGCAAGCACGCATTCTACCGCTGAATTACCGCCGCATAAATCACTCTAAACTCTCTAGCCTTTTTAAGCCTATTTATGGGCGGAAGAGGATTTGAACCTCCAAGGCATTGCTGCCACGAGGTCCTAAGCCTCGCGTGTCTGCCAATTGCACCATCCGCCCGACATTTTATTAACGGATAGCGGGTGAGCGTTTAGCGTATAGTTCTCTAAACGCTATGCGCTAAATTTAGTGAGCCTCCCGAGACTCGAACTCGGCACACGCGGCTTAAAAAGCCGCTGCTCTACCAGATGAGCTAGAGGCCCAGATCTGTCAAAAAACATTTTGGCTTCAAGCTTCATGCTTCAAGCCTGTAGCATGCAACTAATTGAGCAGTGTGCATAATTCTATCGTCATTCTGAGCCCTGAAAGGGCGAAGAATCTCAATTGTTTAGATTCTTCGTCGCTATCGCTCCTCAGAATGACACAGTATGAATTATGCACACCCCTCAGCTAATTCTATTTAAAATTCTAATACTTCTTTCTCTTTGCTCTTCAATAACTCGTCTACTTTAGCGATATATTTATCCACAAGCTTCTGCAATTCGTCAATACCTCTAAATTTGTCGTCTTCGGGTATTATCTTATCTTTTTCTAACTTTTCTAAGGCCTCTTTAGCCTCTCGCCTAATAGTGCGCAAAGACACCCGGCCTTCTTCTGTCATTTTATGTACAACCTTAACCAGCTCCTGACGTCTCTCTTTGGATAGAGGCGGTATCGAAAGTCTAATCAACTTACCGTCATTAGACGGGTTAATGCCCAAATTAGATTTCATTATCGCCTTCTCAATCTCTGCAATTGCCGTAACATCCCAGGGTTGTATCACAATTAAATGTGCATCAGGTGCGGAAATAGAAGCCAATTGCTTAAGCAGGGTGGGCGTTCCATAGTAATCAATGTGTAAACCTTCCACAAGGCCGGGGTTGGCCCTGCCTGTTCTTATCTCGGAGAATTCCCGTATCACAGAATCAAGTGCCTTCTTCATTTTTTCTTCAGTATTATGCAAAATTTCCCTGGTAGTCATAACTACCCCCTTTAATAAGCACATAACTTATGGAGCACAAAGTGCAACATAAGTTATAAGTGCGAATTAACCCCGAAGCGTATCCCAAAAATATCAAAGAGATTTTTGGGATGTTTACGCGAGGGGCAATATTATCAATTGCGTCTTCATTTAACAACAGTGCCTATCTTTTCACCCAATATGACGCGCCGGATATTACCTTCTTTATTGAGATTAAATACTACGATAGGTAATTTATTATCCATACACAAACTCACGGCAGTTGCATCCATAACCTTAAGGCCCTTCTTTAAGACGTCGATATATTTTAAGGTATCAAATCTTTTCGCATTTTTCACTCTCAGGGGATCGGCAGAGTAAACACCGTCTACCTTAGTCGCCTTTAATATTGCATCGGCATTGATCTCCATTGCCCTAAGCGCTGCTGTGGTATCGGTAGTAAAATAGGGGTTGCCTGTTCCGGCCACAAATATAACTATGCGGCCTTTTTCCAAGTGCCTTATTGCCCTTCTTCTGATATAAGGTTCTGCTATCCTTTGCATTTCAATAGCAGTCATTACTCGCGTGGGCATATCCATTTTTTCCAGGACGTCCTGCAGCGCCAAACCATTTATGCAGGTTGCCAGCATGCCCATATAGTCAGCTACAGACCTGTCCATATCTAACCCACGGGAAGCAGTGTTCTCCTGGCCGCGAAAAATATTACCGCCACCAAGAACCACTGCTACATCAACATGTAAATCTCTTATTTCTTTTATCTGATGGGCAATAGAGACTAAAACAGAATGGTCAATGCCATGGGATTTTTTACCCTGGAGTGCTTCGCCGCTTAATTTCAGGACTATCCTTTTATAGAGGGGCTTAGCCATTATTTATTCGCCAATTTTATAGCGCACAAACCGGCGGATAACGATATTTTCGCCAATTTTAGCAATTAAACTGCTCAAATAGTCTTTTATAGTAAGGTTGGGGTCCTTAATAAAAACCTGCTCCAATAAACAGTTATCTTTAAAAAAGAGCTCTTTATCTTTCTCTGATTCAATAACATCTTGGGGCACGTCTTCTCTTCTTAAATATTTCGGATTATGTGCAGCTATCTGCATGGCTACATCTTTGGTAAACTGGCAAAAGTCGCTATTGCGCGCAACAAAATCAGTTTCACAATCGACTTCTAATAACACGCCAATTTTATTGCCATGATGCACATACGCCTCAACCCTGCCTTCTAAGGCTCGCCTCCCTTGTTTTCCTGTAGCAATCTCAAGGCCGCGTTTACGCAACAACTTTGCCGCCTTCTGAATATCTCCATTAACTTCCTGGAGTGCTTTCTTGCATTCTATAATACTGGCATAGGTCATCTCTCTTAATTCCTTAATTGATTCCAAAGATATTTTCATTTATTCTTCTTTATTTTTAGGCCTGCCCCTTCCCTCGGTAGCGGGCCTAACACGAACTTTGCGGGTAGGTTTTATACCCCCCTCAGGAGCCGCGGTTGTTTCCACAATCTCTTCGATCTCTTTTATCTTAAGCCCTTCTTCAGGAAGCACCGCCGGTGCCTCTTCTTTTTCTTGAGGCTTAATAACCACGCCTTCCTGAGAAAGATACGATAGAAATCTTTTGCGTCCTTCAATTATGCTATCAGCAAGAAGCCCGACAATCGTATGTATTGATTTAGTGGCGTCATCATTACCCGGAATAGGATAACCAACCAGATCCGGATTAGAGTTAGTATCAATAAGGCCTATTACCGGTATGGATAATCTATTGGCTTCCCTAACCGCGGTTTCTTCTTTTTTTGTATCCACAACAAAAATCGCTTTAGGCATGCGTTCCATCGCAACTATGCCGGAGAAATTCTTCTTTAGTTTACTTAATTCCTTCTCAAGGTGCGCTACTTCTTTTTTGGTTAGTTTGTCAAAAATACCGTCCTCTCTGAGCTTTTCTATCTCTTTTAAGCGGTTTATACTCTTTTTTATGGTGGCATAGTTCGTGAGCATACCACCGGGCCAACGCTCAGTTACATAGTACATACTGCAGCGTATTGCCTCTTGCAGGACAGCCTCCTGAGCCTGTCGTTTTGTCCCTACAAACAGCACAACCTCGCCTTTTGAAGTTATGTCCAGTAAAAAATCCCTGGCTTTATTTAAACATTCTTCGGTCTTTTCCAAATCGATAATATAAATACCGCTTCTTTCGCCGAAGATAAATTTCTTCATTTTTGGATTCCAACGCGAAGTCTTATGACCAAAATGCACCCCTGCCTCTAATAACTGTTTGATCAATTCTGTAGCCAAACTATTTTCCTCCTTTAATATTGGTTTTGTTTAATTATAGGTTTAAATCGACCTTTCCTTACCGAAAGTAAATTTTTAGTATAACATATTTTCTATTAGATGCAACTTATTTTTCTAACTCCTGCATCTGGTAAAGCCTTTGGTACAAACCGTTTCCAGTCAGGAGTTTCTGATGGTTTCCTTGTTCAACAATCCTACCCCTATCCAAAACAACAATAAGATGGGCGCCTTTTACCGTAGAAAGCCTGTGTGCAACCACAAAAACCGTACGGCCATAGATAAGCCTATTCAAGGCCTCCTGGACAATACGTTCTGATTCCGTATCTAACTGGGATGTTGCTTCATCTAAGATTAAAATAGGGGGGTTTTTCAGCAAAGCGCGGGCAATCGCAATCCTCTGACGCTCTCCTCCGGAAAGTTTCATCCCTCTATCGCCAATAATCGTATCATAGCCTAAGGGTAAATATTCGATAAAATCATGGGCATAAGCCTGTTTTGCTGCCTCTTCTATTTCTTGCCGGGAAGCATCCGGCTTACCATACAGGATATTGGCTCTTATCGTATCATTAAAGAGTATAGTCTCCTGCGTAACAATGCCAATCTGTTGGCGCAGAGATTTAAGGGTTAGCTCCCGTATATCTATTCCATCAATTAGAATCCTGCCTCTTTTAGGGTCGTAGAAACGCGGAATTAAATCTACAAGCGTAGTCTTTCCTACGCCGCTAGGGCCTACAATTGCCAACATCTGGCCTTTTTGAACCTCTAGGTTTATACCTTTTAATATATCCTGGTCCGCATAGCTAAACCATACATCTTGGAAAACGATATTATTTTTAAAACCGGCAAGTTGCTGCGCTTGCGATTTCTCTTGAATGCTGGGCGATGTATCTAATATTTCATAAATACGGCTGCTCGCTGCCACTGCTTGTTGCATTATGGAATTAACCTGGCTTAATTTTTTAAAAGGCCTGATAAGAGAAAGCAGGGCTGCCATAAACAAAGCAAATGCGCCAAAAGAGAGCGCGCCCTCTATGACCTGTCTGCCGCTGTAGAATATAATAAAGAGCGCCATGGCCACGCCTATTAACTCTGTAGCATTGCCTAATATAAGCATCCTTTTTATGGATTTCATAGAAATTCTGTAGTAATCTTGATTTTGCTTCCTGAATCTCCCCAACTCCCTTGCCTCAGCACAGAATGCCCGCACAATCCTTACGCCGATGAATGTCTCCACTAATAGAGAATTTATATCCGCCATTTTTTCTTGGGATCTTTTGCTTAGTTTACGCAATGTCTTGCCTATTACTATCATAAGAACCGCGACAAACGGCAACGCCAATATAGAAATCAATGCCATCTTCCAATTAATCAAGAAAGTCACTATGGCAAAGCAGATTACCTGAAAAGACTGATAGACCAAATCAGTAAGTGCGTAAGAGACAGCATTTTCTATGAGTTTTACATCATTAGTGATACGGGAGATTAATTCGCCGCTTCTTTTCTGGGTGAAATAATCTAACGATAAACTCTGGAGTTTATCGTAAATTAAACTTCTTACGTCTCTAATCACTTTCTGGCCCACATCCGACATAATATAGGATTGCAAAAAATCGAAAATTGCCCTTATAATAAGGGCAATTGGCACTATAATTAACAGGAAATACAGGACCTTTAAAGGCGTCAGAATATTCAGCTGGTTTAAAAGACTTTCTACGAATGCCGGCAATTTCCCATGGGTAAACATTATGGGCTTGTTAGTAAATACCCTGTCCACAATCGGTACAATTGCGCTTAAGCGAAAGACATCGAGTAAAGTAACAATACCCATGAAAACGCCGGACAAAATAAGCTGCCTGTAATAAGGCATGGCAAATCTGAATAACCTGCGATAATTCTTCATTTTTATCCTTATTTTTAACTTATTTTAACATAATACTATATCATATCTTAAAACTTTTGTATATAGATTTTAGTTGCAACAATCTGTGTAGTTTGATATTATGCTAACTATGAACAAAATAAGGGTAGGTGTAGTAGGAGTGGGGCATCTGGGCAGTCTGCATGCCAAGATATACCGGGAGCTCGAAAACTGTTCTCTGGCAGCAGTCTGCGATATAGACAAAACCCGCCTCGATGAAACCTCTCAATCCCTAAATGTTAGAGGATACGCTAATTATGAAGAACTCTTTACTCAGGTTGACGCTGTAAGTGTTGCTGTGCCCACCGGACTGCATTACAAAATAGCTTATGACTTCCTAAAACATAATATACACACGCTGGTTGAGAAACCTTTTACCCCTAACCTAAAAGAAGCTGATTCTTTAATCAGGTTGGCCGAAAAATTTAAGCTTATCCTGCAGGTCGGCCATATCGAAAGGTTCAATTCGGCATTTGCCGCTACCCTTGCAATCATCAATAACCCTAAATTTATTGAATGCCACAGGCTCAGCCCCTTTCCCAACCGCTCCCTGGAGGTAGGCGCTGTGCTGGATATAATGATTCATGATATAGACATAATCCTGGGGTTGGTCAATTCTAAAATAAAAAAAATTGAGTCTGTGGGCGTAAATGTCCTTACTCAATTCGAGGATATCGCCAATAGCCGCATTACCTTTAAGAACGGCTGCGTGGCAAACCTTACTGCCAGCCGCGTCTCAGATGAAATAATGCGTAAAATCAGGATCTTTCAGGAGGATACCTATATCTCTTTGGATTATAAGGAAGCCAAGGCGTGCGTATATAAAAAGACGGGCCTTACGATAACCAAAGAAGACCTGCCCATTGAAAAAGAGCAGCCTCTAAAAAAAGAATTAGAATCCTTCCTCGCCTGTGTCCTCGAACACAAAGAACCCCTGGTCTCAGGAAGAATTGCCAGGGAAGCACTTAAGGTAGCCCTGGAAATCCAAAACCAGATATGGCGGAAATAAAACATATCTTTATTATTTGTGGAGAGGCATCCGGCGACCTCCACGCAGGCAGTCTTGTTAAAAGAATATTAGAGATAAGCCCCGGCATAAGAATCTCCGGCATCGGCGGCGCATTTATGCGCCAGTCAGGCGCAAATATTTACCGCGATATAAAAGACCTGGCCGTGATTGGCCTGTTCGACGTATTAAAGAATCTGCCTAAATTCTTTTCGTTACAAAAACTAATCCTGAAAAAGATTAAAGAAGAAAAACCGGACGCCATAATCCTGGTTGATTTTTCCGGATTCAACTTAAGGCTCGCCAGAAAAATTAATAAGACTTTACCCGTTATCTACTATGTCAGCCCCCAGGTCTGGGCATCAAGGCCGGGCCGGGTCAAGACCATAAAAGAATATATCCATAAAATGGTTGTGCTTTTTAAATTTGAAGAGGAATTTTATAAAAGATACGGGATAGACGTTACATTTGCCGGCCATCCGCTCCTTGATATTGTCAGACCCACAATGGATAGAAAAGAATTCTTAAATGAATTCGGCCTTTTAGAACTTAAAACTACCATCGCCCTCCTGCCCGGTTCACGCAAACAGGAAATAAAAAATATTTTGCCGGTAATGTTGGAGGCTTCCATTCTTATTAACAAAAATATGGCAAATGTTCAGTTTGTGCTCGCAAAGTCTCTTCAGCTAGACTTGGATATTTATAATTGTATAATCAGCAGGGCTAATATAGATTTAAAAATTATCGAGGGGAAAACCTATGATTGCCTGAATATTGCGGATTTTTGCCTGGTTGCCTCAGGCACGGCAACGCTTGAAACAGCAATAATGCAAAGGCCTTTCGCAGTAATTTATAAGATGAGCCTGCTCAATTACTTTCTCTATCGTCCCCAGGTAAAGATCCCTTATATAGGTATGGTAAATATAGTGGCGGGTAGAAAAATAGTCCCTGAATTTATCCAGTTTAAAGCTCACCCTAAGAAAATATCAGAGCAAGTCTTAGAAATCCTCCAAAATCCCGGCCGCATCGAACAAATGAAAAATGACCTCACCCTCGTCAAAGCATTACTCGGCGAAAAAGGCGCCGGTCACGCAGCCGCCCAAATTATCATTGATTTCCTAAAAAAGGTTATTTAAATGCCCGTGAAATACCGTAAGCTGCACCTGCGCTAAGTGCTGCGCCAATCAAGGCCGCACACCCGGAAGCTAAAAATACAAATGAGCTCAACATTATTAAACAACAAATCTTTTTTAGCATTAATCCTCCTTACTGAGGGGTTGCGGTCAGCAAGATTCTGCTCGCTCAACTTCTCCATCTTGGTATTTCTAACGGGGTTTATTTAGGCGGTTTCTGCGGGATTGGTGCAATATTGATAAACGTCCTCACTTTTCCGTGGCTGGTCTTCTTTCGCGTAAAATAAATTTTGCCGGGGCAAAGGGCGAATAATATGTCCAATCCTTTGACATTGAGGCCGGCTTTGTAAGTATTTAATCTATTTAATAAGATCTGTCCTGTTTTTACCGTCTGTCCGTTAGATACCTTAAGTGCTTTATCTTTCTTGGGTGTTGATTTTCCGCCTGCCATTTTTGTTACCTCCTTCGAATTGTTATTTTAGGGCGTCACAAAAGTGCCGCCCTTGATTAGGTTACGAAGAGATTGCGTGAAGAGAATTTTCCGTCGGTAGTAAGGTTTACCCCTAATCTTTTAAGGCCGACTTCGTCTCCGGGAGTAGGAATGTGAGTCATATGCACTTCACAGCCTTTTAATTCTATAAGCTTTTTCATCGCTAATTCTGCCGTGTGATTAGTAGTTGCGCTTATGGAAAGGGCAATCAAAGTCTCCTCTAAATCTAAACTCTCGGATTCTGCATCCAGAATCACTTTTTTTAATTTGGATATCTGATTTATTATATGCGGCGAGAGTAGGTGGATCTCGTCGGGAATATTAGCCAGAACCTTTACGGCATTTAGTATGAGGCTTGAGGCTGCATGCATAAGCTGGGAATTTTTTCCGGTTATAGTTCGTCCGTCTGCCAGTTCTATAGCTGCACCGCAATATATACCGGCGTTACCTTTAGCTTTTGCCTCTGCCTCCTCAGCAGCAACTCTTGCCACTCCAACTACAGTTCTATCAGTAATCTTGACACCCAATTCTTCCATTAAAAGCACAACCCTCTCTACTGTCTCTTTCTTTTCTATCCCCAGAACGTACTCTGTGTTGTATCTAAAATATCTTCTGATTAATTCCTGCTTTGCTGCCTCTTGTACTATTTTATTATCAACAATGCCAAAACCTGCCCGGTTAACTCCCATATCTGTAGGCGAATTATACATAGGTAATTCCGCACCTTTGTCAAATATCTTGCTTAATATCAATTTTAATATGGGGAAGCTCTCCACATCACGGTTATAATTTATAGCTGTCTCATTATAGGTATTGAGGTGAAAGGGGTCAACCAGATTAAAATCCTGAATATCAGCAGTGGCTGCTTCATAGGCAATGTTTACAGGGTGTTTAAGCGGTAAATTCCAGATGGGAAAGGTTTCAAATTTGGCGTATCCGGCATTTATCCCGCGTTTGTGTTCCTGATATAACTGCGAAAAACAGGTAGCCAGTTTTCCGCTGCCCGGTCCGGGGCCGGTGACTATCACAATGGGATTCTTTGTCTGGATATATTCATTTTTACCAAAGCCTTCGTCGCTGACTACCGAATCTATATTAGCGGGGTAACCTTCTATAGGATAATGCAAATAGACTTTAACGCCTCTGCGCTCTAATTTATTTTTAAAGATGATTGCTGTGGGCTGATTAGCAAAACGCGTAATCACCACAGCCAATATATCCAATCTCCATTTTCTTAAATCGTCGATTAACTTTAATGTCGCGGCATCGTAAGTTATCCCAAAGTCACCCCTAACTCTACCTTTCTCGATATCGCCGGCATAAATACACAGGACAATATCTATCTTGTCCTTTAATAACTGTAACAACCTTATCTTTACATTAGGGTCATAACCCGGCAGGACTCTGGCTGCATGATAATCAAAACAAAGCTTCCCGCCGAATTCAAGATAAAGCTTATTACCGAATTTCTTAACTCTGTCTAAAATCGCTGCGGTCTGTTCTTTTAGATATTTTTCATTATCAAAACCTATTTTCTTCATCGTCTCTTATGCCTGATTATTAGGCATTATTATAGTATAGTATATAGGATTTGTAAATTCTTTCCTCTTGCCTAAACTCTTGCCTAAACAGCTTCCATGGTCGAAGGTGGCTTAGAAGTGATATTATAAGTGACACTAACTACGCCGGGGACTTCAGTTACTATTCTATTAGCTAATCTATCTAAAGTATCGTAGGGCAACCTCGAAGGCTTTGCGCATCTGGCATCAATACTATCCCAGCACCTGATTTCAATCTGCAAGCCATAGTCTCTTTTTCCATTACGCATACCCGTAACTCTATCCTGATGTAGAATTGCCATATATTGAAACGCGCCTGTTGAGGCTAATTCTTCCTCAGTAATGCTGGTGGCAAGCCGAACTATTTTTATTTTCTCAGGGGTTACTTCTGCGATTACCCTTGCTGACAAGGCCGGTCCGGGAAAGGGCATACGCTTATATACTGATTCAGGCAGCCCTAATGCCTCGGCTACCTTTCGCACACCGTCTTTGCGTAACTGCACCAAAGGCTCGATAATCTTATATCCAAAGACCTCTTGAGGGTCTATACCCAATTGCTCAAAAACATTATGCTGTCTTTTGATTCCGGCAACGGTTTCATCAACATCGGTTAAAATCGTTCCTTGTAAAAGATATTCCGCCCTACTTTTTCTTACCAAGTTGCCAAAAACATCCTTATAAAAAGTCTGGGTAATTGCTTCTCTTTTTTCTTCGGGATCAGTTATTCCTTTTAGCGCAGCAAAGAATTGCTTTTGCGCATCCACCAATTCTACGGTTACGCCTAAATCCTTAAATAACAAAACAATCTTTTCCGGCTCTCCATCGCGCATAAGCCCATTATCAATAAAGTATGTCTTTAATCTTTCGCCTAATGCTTTATGGCCTAACATTGTAACACAGGAAGAATCAACCCCGCCGGACAAAGCATTAATTGCCAGGCCCTCGCCAACCAGAGAGGAAATCTCCTTGATTTTTTCTGCAATAAATTCCTGGGTATTAAACTCTTCTATTTTTATTTCTTCAATCTTTGCCATCCTGCCTCCTATTTCAAGAACCAATATGGGTTATATTATACATCTAGTATGATAATCTTGCAAAATTAAATTATGCTGATTTTATTTTTCTAATATTGTCTTTGAAACTCGGCTGGAAGGTGTGGCGGGATAATCTCCTGTAAAGCAGGCAGTGCAGAAATGTTCTTTTGGAAGAGGCATGGAATTTAACATCCCTTCTAGACTTAAATATTCTAAACTATCTGCACCGATAAAGTCTCTAACCCACTCGATATCGTGCTTAGAGGCAATGAGTTCTTTTTTGGTAGGAAAATCTATTCCGTAAAAACAAGGGAATTTAAGCGGCGGACAACTTACCCGCATATGTATCAGTTTTGCTCCGGCAAGGCGCAAGGTTTTTACGCGTATTCTACTGGTCGTGCCGCGCACAATGGAATCTTCAATTAACATTACTCTTTTACCATCCAATACTTCTTTTAAAGGGTTAAGTTTTATCCTTACGTGAAAATCACGTAGAACTTGACTCGGTTGAATAAACGTCCTTCCAATATAATGATTGCGAATCATTCCGTATTCAAAAGGAATCTTTGAAGCTTCAGAAAATCCCAAAGCCGCATATGTTCCGGAGTCGGGAATGGGCATTACCAGATCTGCCTCTACTGGAAATTCAATTGCTAATTGCGCCCCAAGTCTTTTACGCGTCATATACACATTATGTTCAAAAATATTACTGTCGGGTCTGGCAAAATAAATGTATTCAAAAATACAAAAAGCATGATGTGTTTTTTTAAAAGGCTTGATGGACTCAAGACCATCTTTTTTTATAAATACAATCTCTCCGGGTTGTATATCTCTTATGTATTTAGCGCCGATTAAATCCAAAGCGCAAGTTTCGCTGGCTAATACATATGCCTCATCTAATTTACCTAAGCACAGGGGCCGCCAGCCAAAACTATCTCTTGCCCCAATCAGAATATCATTGAGCATTAATACTAAAGAATAAGCCCCTTCTAGTTTAGAGAGTGACCAAATGATTGTATCTTTAAAATCCTTATTTTGACTATGCGCCAACAGATGGGCAATAATTTCTGAATCCATGCTAGTCTGAAACAAAGCACCTTTATTCTCTAATTCCCGATGAAGACTTAACGTATTAATAAGATTTCCATTATGGGCAATGGCGATATCGCCAATTTTTGCTCTTACGTAAAAGGGTTGGGTATTCTTGATATTGCTACTTCCTGTGGTGGAATAACGCACATGCCCTACTGCTAGTTCACCACGCAGACTGCGAATAATTTTTTCATCAAAGACGTCACTAACTAAACCCAAAGCTTTATGTAAATGTACCTTCTTACCGTTACGGGTAATTATTCCGCTTGATTCTTCACCTCTATGCTGAAGCGCATAAAGCCCCAAACAGGCTAGATGCGCTGCATCTTTATGTGGGTATATCCCGAATATTCCGCACATATATTATCCCTCAATTTCTTTTTTTAACGACCCGCTCCATTCTTCGTATAAATCTTCTAAAGATAAATAAATTAACTCTTCTATGTCATTTAAAATTCTTAAAATTCTACCGCCGGTTTTACCAATAACACAAAAGGGGGCTTTAAATTCTAGGGCAATTTTTCTAATTTTTTCAACGAAATCCTTACTACAGGAAAGAATAATCCTTGATTGGGATTCGCCAAAAAATAAGGCATCTAGTCTCATATCATAATTTAACTTATTGATGTTAGCACCTATCATATTATCTTTATTAGAAACGCAGCATTCAGCCAGAGCTACTGCTAATCCCCCTTCAGAACAATCATGGGCTGAATTGACTAAACCTTTCTCTATTGCTTCCAAGGTTGTTTTCTGAACCGCCTGTTCCAGTTTAAGGTCTAATTGTGGCGCATTACCTTTCGTTAAATTATAAATCTCTTTCAAATATTCACTTGCGCCCAATTCTTCTTTACAATAGCCTAAAAGAATTATAATGTCGCCCTCTTGCTTGAAATTCTGTGAACAGGCTTTATTTATATCGTTGATAATACCTATCATGCCTATGGTGGGAGTAGGATTGATAGCAAACTGTGGGCTTTCATTATAGAAAGAGACATTTCCGCTTACTACGGCTATATTAAATGACCTACACACATCTCGAATCCCTTCCACGCAATTTTTAAACTGCCAAAAACTTTCTGGCTTCTCCGGGTTTCCAAAATTAAGGCAATCTGTAACTGCTGCTGGATGGGCCCCTGAACAAACAAGGTTCCTCGCTGCCTCGGCTACGGCAATCTGCGCACCTCTGTAGGGATTAAGAAAACAATAACGACTATTGCAATCGGTAGTCGCAGCTATCGCTTTATTTGTTCCTTTTAATCTCAGTACCGCTGCATCCGAACCAGGTAATACCACTGTATTCGTCTGAACCATATGGTCATACTGTTCGTATACCCATGCCTTATTAGTAATAGATGATGAAGCCATTAGTTTCAGTAAAACCTGATTATAATCCTTTGGTTCAGGAATCTTGTTAAGTGCAAGTTTATTTAATTCTCTTAAGTACTTTGGCTTCTTATAAGGCATATCATATACTGGTGCCTGGGTTAAAGAATGCGCCTTTATCCGGGCTACTATCTTGCCATTATCTCTAATTGTTACTACTCCATCATTAGTAACTTTACCGATAACAGATGCGTTGATGTCCCATTTCAAAAATATTTTCTTTATTTGATCCTCTTTACCCTTCTTTACACAAATAAGCATCCTCTCCTGAGACTCGGACATCATCAACTCCCACGGTTGCAT
>JAGUUJ010000087.1 GCA_020063525.1 Candidatus Omnitrophota bacterium | reverse complement strand
CATATCTACCTATCCACGCTTATCTTGTCGTGGGAGAGTCCCCTGCGGGGACAGTCCCTACTGGCAACGCTTGTTTCGAATTTTTGAATGCGCCTGGCGGGAGTCGAACCTGCACCACCAGCTCCGGAGGCTGGTGCCCTATCCATTGGGCCACAGGCGCGCTATTCTAAAATAAGCTCAGCTGTTGTTCAGTTGTATCTTTTTTATCTTCTGCTGAAAATATAGCTATTTTACCGTATTCTCCATCAAAACCTGCCTGGATATTTACCTTGCCTTCTCTGACTCTTAAGATGCCTTCGGCGATTTTGGCGGGTAGGTTCTTTATCAAAACATCCTTGGGTATCTTAGTCAAAATCTCAAATTCATTACCCATTTTAGCAATACAACTGCGGTATTCTCTTTCTACGCCTTGCGAGGTCTTGGCAACCCCTTTTACCTCAGCAATAATTTCATCCAAGGAGATAAAGTTCTTAAAAGGAATGCTGTTTGATGGGACATAACCTTCTTGTCTATCTGCTAACTGCTCAACCCTATTCATTACGCCCACGGTTACGGGTTTACCGCATTTAGGGCACCTGCCTTTATTTTCCCGCGTCTGGGTAGGCGAAAGCCTCGTCCCGCAAAGCCGGTGGCCGTCATAGTGATATTTGCCTTCCTCGGGAAAGAATTCTATTGTATATAAAAATCTCTTTTTATCTTTGGTCTGTAAAACCTCTCTTATGGTTTTATAATTTAATTCGCAATCAAAGACATTTGCTTCGCGTCCGATTTTAGATGGGCTGTGGCTGTCGGAATTACTGATTAAAGTATATTTATCCAAGGCTGATAAACGCCAGTTCATAGCAGGATCCGAAGAAAGCCCGGTTTCCAAGGCAAAAATTTTGGGTGTCTGCTCCTCGAAGCAATCTTCAATTCTATCGAAGCCGGACATTGAGCCGAAAAGACTAAACCAAGGGGTCCAAATATGTCCGCACACAATCATACAGTTTTCATCGATATCAAAAATAATGCGCGCTAACTCAGAAGCATCCAGCCCCAATATCGGCCGGCCATCGGAAGCTAAATTCCCGCACCGGGAAAGCGTTTCATTTATTCTGTCCGTAGTCTTAAAAGAGGGGCTGAAGACTATGTTGTGAATGCGGTAGGTTTTGCCTTTTTTTGAATAGATGCTGCTTATTTCTGAGGTGAGAATAAAATATACGTCATTATATTTAAATAAACCGTTGCCCAAATCCTCCAAGCGGCTCTTTAGCTCCTCAAGCCAGAGATGGTGCGTAAAGTCACCCGTGCCCATAAGAGTGACGCCTTTTAATTTCGCCCACTCCGCAATATGCTGCGTGTCCATATCCCGGGACGTGGCGCGGCTATATTTAGAATGGATGTGAAAATCCGCTACGAATTCCATTTTACTTCCTCTAAGGTCTTGCGAACATTTCCCCAATGCGTTCCCCGCCAATAAATGCGATTACATTGAGGGCAGGTGATAAAATCTTCATGGGTATTAAATACGTATTCCGGCACTTTATCTTTTACTTCATCCTTAGTAATATACACTAACTCAGTATTGCAGAGGATGCAGCGGCTAAACATCATTTCTGGCTCAGGCTTGAGCTTTAATGTTTGCAAAATTTCTGCCACCTGCTTTTTAATCTTTTCATTTTTAATTAATACAATCTTCAGGCCCCTCGCCTGCGGCAAGTGCTGATTGCGGGTCAAAATTATCCGCTCATCCCGTAAGGCCTGGATAATCAATGAACTCAGGTTATCCTGATTATAATATACAGTATCAAATCCCAAAATCCTCAGCCACTTGGCCAGCCTACCTAATTCCTTGGTCAGGATAAACTTCATTAACCTAAATCTGGATTCTTGTAGGCGGTCCTGCCGTTACAGATAGTATATTCCACCGCTCCGGTTAATTTCTTACCCAGAAATGCTGAATTTTTAGATTTAGAAACAAACTCTGCTTTCTGCACTACCCATTCCTTATCCGGGGAAACCACAAGAATATCCGCATCGCATCCCGCGCCTAATGTCCCTTTATTTATACCTAAAATTCTCGCTGGGTTAAGGCACAATTTTTTCGCTAAATCCAGCCAATCCAATAAACCTGTTTTTACCAACTCTGTGATACTGACAGCTAATTCGGTTTCTAAACCAATTACCCCGAATTCTGCGCGCTCAAATTCAATCTCTTTTTCATTTTCTGTATGCGGTGCATGGTCTGAAGCAATCGCATCTATTATTCCGTTCTTTAAACCTTCTTTTAACGCCGCTAGGTCATCTTTGTTTCTTAGTGGAGGATTCATTTTCATATTCGTATCAAAACCTAATACTGCTTCCTCGTTTAAGGAAAAATGATGCGGCGTAACCTCTGCAGTTACTTTTATGCCTTTTTTCTTGGCTTTGGCAATTAACTCCACTGATTCCTTACAACTAACATGTGCGATGTGCAGCCGGGCTTTGGCCTTTTCTGCTAACTTGAGGTCTCTTTCTACTCTTTTATATTCGGATTCGCGGGCAATACCGCGCAACCCCAGCCTTGTAGAAATAATTCCCAGATTAACCGCTCCGCCAGCAGAAAGTAGCTTATCTTCGCAATGAGAAATTACCAAAATATCCTGTTCTTTGGCTTTTTGAAGGGCTGGCAGCATAAGTTCATCATTATCCACGGAGGAGCCATCATCAGAAATCGCTACGATACCTTCTCTTTTTAATTTAAGGATGTCTGTTAGTTCTTTGCCTAAGCGCTCTTTGGTAATCGCTGCGCAAATAAACACATTTGCCTTGGCAGTCTTATTGATAATGCTTTTTAATAGTTCTACATTCTCTGCGCAATCAATCGCAGGCTGTGTATTGGGCATAGCTAAGATACTAGTAACCCCTCCTCTTAGCGCTGCCATAGTTCCTGTAGTAATGGTCTCTTTGTCTTCCCTTCCCGGCTCCCTTAAATGCACATGCATATCCACAATACCTGGCATAACTATTTTATCCGCGGCATCGATTATGTTATCTGCTGAGGTCGTAATGTTTTTAGCGACCTCGGATATCTTATCATTTTCCACCAAGATATCATAAATACCGTCTATATTATTCACGGGGTCAATTACATGACCGTTTTTAATCAGTATCTTCATGAGTAATGTTTTCGTTAGCTTGTGCCACCAGAAACAGCGCTGCCATTCTTACGGCAATGCCATTGGTAACCTGCTCTAATATCACGGAGTTTGCGCCGTCAGCAATTTCGCTGGAAATCTCAATCCCGCGATTCAAGGGTCCGGGGTGCATGACGATAATATCTTTTTTTGCCTTTTCTAATCTTTCTTTGGTAATACCGAAATTTTTAAAGTATTCTAGTTGTTTAGGAAAGGCATTTTCTTCATCACGCTCAAACTGCATCCTTAAAACATTCACCGCATCGGCATTACGCAGTGCCTCATCTATATCATTTGTTACTTTAACGCCCATTTGTTCAATAGCTGGCGGGATAAGCATCTGGGGTGCGCAAACCGTGACATGAGCACCTAATTTAGTTAAACCCCAGATGTTGGAACGCGCCACGCGCGAATGTGCAATGTCTCCTACAATGCTCACATTTAACCCTGCAATCCTGCCTAATTTTTCCTTTAAAGTAAATACGTCTAAGAGCGCCTGTGTGGGGTGCTCATGCCAACCATCACCTGCATTAATTACGCTAGCGCGCACATGTCGCGCAAGCATCACAGCTGCTCCGGAATAATTATGCCGCACCACGATAATATCTACTTTTAGGGCTTCGATATTCCTGCCTGTATCAATGAGGGTTTCGCCTTTACGCACGCTGGATGTCTCAGAGGCAATATTAATAACATCCGCGGATAAGCGTTTTGCTGCTATTTCAAAGGATACCCTTGTCCTTGTAGATGGCTCATAAAATAGATTCACCACGGTTTTGCCGCGCAAAGCCGGCACCTTTTTAATCTCGCGCGTAGAAACTTCCTTAAATGATTCTGCAGTAGCCAAAATAAGTTCGAGCTCCTCTTTGCTTAAATCTTCTAAGCCTAATAAATCTTTTCTCGTCCAGGCTCCAGGCATATTTAATCCTTTTCTACAATCACCACTTCATCACAACCATCCACCTCGGTTAAGCGCACTTCTACGGTTTCTTTCTGAGCAGTGGGAACATTTTTGCCTACATAATCTGCACGGATAGGTAATTCCCGATGCCCTCTATCTATAAGAACCGCTAATTGTACGGATTTTGGCCGGCCTAAATCGATAAGCGCGTCCATTGCAGCCCTGACAGTCCTGCCGGTATACAGGACATCGTCAACCAGAACAATATTCTTATCAGTAATATCAAAATCTATCTCGGTTTTGTGCACCAGGGGTTGCTGCGCAATCAGGGTCAGGTCATCGCGGTATAAAGTAATATCAAGAATTCCCACGGGTACGGCTGCCTTATCTATCGCTTCAATGCTGTCGCTGAGGCGTTTTGCCAGATGTGCGCCCCGGTTACGTATTCCTACCAGGCACAGGTCCTGCGTGCCTTTATTTTTTTCTAAAATCTCATGGGCAATGCGCATAATGCTGCGGTTGAGGGTGTCTTTATCCAGTATTTTGGTTTTTTCTTTCATATCTGTGCCTCAATAAAAAACCCAACCGCTT
>JAGUUJ010000119.1 GCA_020063525.1 Candidatus Omnitrophota bacterium | reverse complement strand
GTAGACTATTAATTACAATGAAGAGAAAAATAATTATTGGCATCGTATTAATTTTACTTTTTTTAATTGCCGCGGGAATACTCTATCTGAATAATGTGTATCTGCCCGTTAAAGTAAAAGGCCGCCTTGCCAATAGCCTGGCAACTCTCCTTAATTATAACGTAGAAATAGAAAAACTTAAATACAGCCTTATTAGAGGCGCTGTTATCCAGAATATCGTTATTTATGACAAAGTAAAAGATAAAGACAATACCCTCTTAACCGCAAAAGAAATCTCCGGCCATATCCTCTTCCTGCCCTTAATCAAAGAAAGAAAGATTATTATACCCGTAATGCACATAGACTCACCCAATTTCAATATACGTTACCGGCAGGATAACAGTCTTAATTTTTCAAGAATCTTCCTTCCCAAATCCAAACCGCAGTTAAAACCAAAGATTAAGTTTTCTTTCCTTATATACAAAATAAATATCTTCGACGGCAACGGAATTTTTGAAGATGAGCGCCTTACGCCTAAATTCAGCAAAACTATTCAGGACTTAGATATCCTTATCGGCATTAAGCAGGTAACAAAGATTTCTTTTTTTATGGAAAGTAAACTCCTTACAGACAAAGGAGGAGTTACTGCATTAACGCTTAGGGGAGATTATAATTTGCTGTCAAAAGAAGTTAATTCTAAATTAAATCTTGCCAACCTTGTAATTCCTGAATTTAACCCGTATCTGAAGATGTTGCCCCTTTCTATTGCCAGCGGGACCATTGATAATAGCGCCTTTGAATTAAAGTTTAAAGATAATCTTGTAAGCCTGAAAGGCACGATGTCTACAAAAGAATTGGGACTGAGAAAAGCAGATTTGGCCCTTATGGGAGATATCAATATCGAGCCTGACTTAAGTTACGCTATAGATAAAAAGACATTCGACTATAAAGCAAATATCAAATTTATCCAGGCGAATCTCATCGGCATGCAGTATATGGATAAGATAAATAATATTTCCGGTGAAATAGGTTTAGCAAAAAATAAACTCTGGACGGATAATTTAAAATTGCAAGCCCTGGATTCCAGTTTTACGCTCAAAGGCACATTCGAGAATTTTAGCAATCCCTATCTTAAGCTTAATTTTAAATCCGAACAGCTTAATTTAGAAAAAATACCCGCTGTATTGCCTTATAAAACAGAAGACCTGAATTTAAGCGGGATAGCTGCGGCTGATATCAATTTAGAAGGTTATCTAGGCAAACCCCCACTGGATATCCAGGCAAGCCTTCAACTAAGCGATACCAAATTAGAGACTGTATTATTAAAAGAACCGCTAAATAACATAAAAGGAAAAGTTGATTTTACCCGGGACACTGTAAACTGGCTTAATCTGTCTTTTAATTACCTTAATGTAGCTTATACATCAAGCGGAAAATTAATTAACTTCCAAACGCCCCAGATAACTTTCGGCCTTAATTCTAAAGACCTGGATTTAAAATCCGATATCAAAATTAAAGATAAGCTTATAAGAATAATTACCTTCAAAGGCCAATATCTAAATTCTCAATTTGACGTAGAAGGCGGCATAGACACGCAGGATAATACTAATCCAGGGCTGGACTTATTAGCAAACCTGAACTTTAATCCCTTTGATGCGTTTGTGTTTTTGCCCGCCAGTCTCACAGAAAACCTGCAAAAAATTAAACCCGATGGCATTCTGAATATCAAGGGAACATTAAACGGAAGAGTTAAAGATTACAAGAACTGGAATCTCTCTCTTAAGGCTAGCTCTGATACTTTTTCTGTTTATAATTTAAAATTCAGCGGCCTTGCTTTTGGCTTGGAGCAGAAAGACGGCCAGATAAATATAAACCATTTTATTGCTTCCGGTTATTCAGGAGCGGTAAATCTGGATTTCGTTTCTGATTTAAAGCCGGATGCGCCGACCTACCTCTTAAAATTGAATAGTTCAGGTATTGACCTGGCAAAATTAAAATTGGATACGGGTTTAAAAGAGAAAGATATAACCGGCACGCTAAACATAAGTGCGGATTTAAACGGGAACTTTAAAGACCCGGCGAGCTTAAAAGGCAGCGGATTGCTTTCTGTTAAAGACGGTAAGCTCTGGCAATTCAGTCTTTTCAAAGGCCTGGGAGAATTATTTTTGCTACCGGATTATGAAAAGATTATGTTTAAAGAGGCTCTCGGTGAATTTAATATCGGGGATAAATCCGTCTCTACTGAAAATCTCAGGCTTACCAGCGACCAGTTAAATCTGGATTGCAAAGGTAAACTGGGATTTGACGGGACGTTAGATTTTACAATCTACACCCAGACAAATAAAAATCTTATCCGTGACTCGGCAGATATAAGAAAATTTACCACGGCAATATTAGGGGGCTTAAGCAACGCCCTTACTATAAAAGTAAGCGGGACAATTCAGAAACCAAAATATAAAATTATCCCTGTGCCTTTAGACGTGATACAAAATATTAAGGATTTCTTTTTAGGTAAGTAGTAAGGATTGACTTTGCTTTCTGGAGGGCGCGAAAACGGTGGCTCATCTTATGTTTTACACGCGGCCCAAGCTGAGCAAAGGTTTTTTTATATTTAGGGAGCACAAATAAAGGGTCGTAACCGAATCCAAATTTGCCTTTTAAGGCAAAACCGATAATTCCGCAGCACTCTCCCTCTGCAACTCCCACTAAACCATTCTTATCCGCCAAAGCTACAGCACAATAATAATGCGCTTTTCTTTTCATTACAGGCAGACCCTCTAATAATTTAAGTAATTTTAAATTATTCTTCCGGTCGCTCTTATCTTTACCTGCAAACCGCGAAGAATAAACTCCGGGCTTACCTCCCAGCGCATCAACGCAAAGGCCGGAATCTTCGCCTAAAGTCAATTTGCCGGTGAACTTTGCAATCTTAACCGCTTTTTTTATGGCGTTCTCGCGGAAGGTCTTGCCGTTTTCTATTATCCTCGGGGCTTTGGGATAATCTGTCAGGGAGAGTATTTTAAGATTCAGGCCTTTTAAAATCTCTTTTATCTCTTCTAACTTCTTTTTATTTTTGGTTGCTACTACTAGGTTCATAATAATAAGGGGACACCTTTCC
>JAGUUJ010000055.1 GCA_020063525.1 Candidatus Omnitrophota bacterium | reverse complement strand
TTTCCTGAGTTTAATCCCTATTTATATACTGGTGGGAATTCCCGCCTTTTTTTACAGGGAGAATAAAGCTTTAGAGAATAAGACTTCCACTACATTATTTGTAGATTTAAAAAAATTATTTGCCCATAAGCAATTACTCATTATCGGCCTGTTTATTTTTCTCTATAAGTATTCTCCTTCTTTCGGGACGCCGCTTTTTTTTATACAGAGGGATACCTTTAAATGGGGCAAAATCTGGATAGGGGGCTTAGGGACAATCAGCACGGTTTTCGCAATTATTGGCTCCTTAGTTTATTATAAAGTCAGCCAGAAGATAAAGATTAAAAAGTGGCTGTTCATATCCGTATTTTTAGGCGCCGTAACTTCTTTGAGTTATCTTTATTATACGCCCGTTACCGCAGTTATCTATGATACGCTCTATAGCCTTATCGGGATGTTTATCTTTTTAATGGTCATGGACTTTATGGCCAGAAGCACGATTAAGGGATTAGAGGCTACTTCCTTCGCCCTGCTTTGCAGCTTCAGTAATCTGGCCCTGGTAACGAGTAATTTATCCGGCGCCTTTCTACTACCCATTATCGGCCTAAAATGGCTCATAGTTTTATCCGCATTAACCAGCTTCCTCTGCCTGCTCTTAATTAACAAGATAGGGACTGACTCCGCAGATATCAAACCCAATTAGAAAATAGGGACTGACTCCGCGCCTCCACGCCCCGCTCGAAACCAGTCCAAGCCACCCGCTAATTAATATTCATATAGTGCTTAAGATTTAAAAAAAATGCTTGACAAATTAGAAATATAGCCTATACTTTATTTAATAGTATAACAAATAGATTAAATAGAATAGGAGGTAATATGACTTTCGAGTTATTCACTAAGAAAGGTGGAAGAACATCAAATCCAAAAGTTACTATTGCTAGAGCAGGATATATAGGAATAAATTCATCATGTATGGAGAAATATTTTAAGAGTAAGAATTTTGTACAATTATATTGGGATAAAGAAAGACAGATAATCGGAATAAAACCTACTGAGAAGGAAGTCGATGGGTCTTTTAGATTGACAAATGAAGGAGAAAGACGCCCTGGTTCAATAGCAGGCAGATCTTTTCTAAAATATTATGAAATTGATTTTTCTAAAACTAGGAGCTTATATCCAGAATGGAACGAAAAAGATAATATGTTGATAATTAAACTTAAATAACGGAGTAGTTAAAGATGGAGTTATTACCTCGACAAGAGGGCGCTATAGCGAATCCTATGATATCCAAGCGAAACTGTTTTATATATCATGATGAAAGTGGTATTGTTGCCGCCTCGGGAGTTTTTATTGTCGGGCTTTTGTTTGTCAAAGAAAGAGGAGCGCTTTATCATAAAATTTCGAGTATACGAAGAAGCTATAGGTTTAAAGAAGAGATGCACTTTACTGATATTTCAAATCCCAAAGCGACTAAAGTTTGCTGCGAGGTATTAGAAGCAGTTTTAAAAGAGCCAATATGGTTTAGAGGATATGTTTTTGATAATGATAAAATCGATTTAAATTATTTTGGTACCCAAATAAAGAAAGCAAGATACACCGCTTATAATTTCTTTACAAAAGAAACGCTGAGGATCTTTACTAAAGATACAGAAAATGCAGTCGTATATACTGACGATAAGTCTAGAGCAGTGAGAGATAATTTCGTTTTCTATGTAAAAGATAGCATTAATAAAAATAGCGGCTCAGTTCGCAATGTAATAAAACATCTACAACCAATAGACTCGAAAGATGATGATATAATGCAGGTAACAGATTTAATTATAGGATCAATAAATAATAAGGTAACAGGTAATAAGCATCCTTTGAAGGTAGCGGTAATGCAGGTAGTCGAGCCTGAATTTAACAAAAAGGTTTGCTATTGGTATTGGAATTTTACCAAATAAAAATGGGCTTTTCGTCCTAATATATAAGCCTTCCATAGACGGTAGGCGTTTCGGACAGCAAGCCCATTCACTCAAATCTCTACTTAAAGTTTAGACTATAATTTTATAAAAGTCAAGGTAAATCTTTGGCTAGTGGTGCTTGACTGTTTCTGATTTATTTGGGAAAGCGGGAGCCCAAGCTCAAAAGGCTTGGGATTTTTGGTTTTTAGCGGGTGGCGAGGCGTGTTTTGAGCAGCATGTAGTTTATGCGAGCGGTCAGGGTTCACCTGCTATTAGGATGTCGGTGAGAGCGAGCAGAAACTTCAAGCGAGATTTTCCTCGGTGGGGAAAATCGAACGGTGCTGCGAGAAATATGCCTCGACAGGACCCGCTAAAAGGAACTGTTTAGGGACAGACACCTTGGTTTCTAATTGGGTTTGATATCTGCGGAGTCAGTCCCTTCGTATAAATACTACTTGAAGCGCTGAATAGTTAGTAGTATAATCTAACCATATGTTAAAGATATTAGAGCCGTATATACTGACCTTTATCCCCATCTTCGTGGCAGTAGATGCCATTGGTAATATCCCTCTGTTTATTTCCCTGGTAGAAGGGATGAACAGACACCAGAGGCACAAGGTGATTGCCGAATCCGTAACCACTGCTACGGTAGTTGCAATTATCTTTATGTTCATCGGTAAGTGGGTATTGAGGCTCATTGGCATCACCATCCCGGACTTTCAGATTGCCGGTGGCGTGCTTTTATTTGTGATATCCATACGCCTTCTACTTCCCGGTGCATCCAAAGGTATTTTATCTAACGGGCACGATAAAGATGTAGGCGTCTTTCCTTTAGGCACACCCTTAATTACCGGTCCCGCGGTTTTAACTACCACCTTAATGATGTTAGATAGTTTCGGCATAATACCTACTTTTGTGTCCCTGGTGATAAATATGCTCGTTGTTTGGGTTACGCTGGTGAAAGCCAATGCTATTATGAAATTGATGGGTGCAGGCGGGACGCGGGCATTCTCTAAGATTATGTATATCTTACTGGCAGCCATTGGCGTAATGATGGTCCGCAGAGGAATAATGGGGGTTTTCATCAAATGAGACGCAGGGTTTTAACCTTTATTATGGCCGGAGGAAAAGGCGAGCGGTTATTGCCTTTGACCCGGGACAGGACAAAACCCGCTGTGCCCTTTGGAGGAATATACAGGATTATTGATTTTACTTTGAGCAACTGCATTAATTCGGGCCTACGCAGAATCTATGTCCTCACGCAATATAAATCCGCCTCTTTACAGAAGCATATACGTTTGGGCTGGAATATCTTGCCTTCTGAGTTAGGGCAATTTATAGAATTATTGCCAGCCCAGCAGAGGGTAAGTGATAGTTGGTATTTAGGCACTGCCGATGCTATTTATCAAAATCTCTATACCTTAGAAATGGATCAGCCTGATGAGGTATTAATCTTAGCCGGAGACCACGTTTATAAAATGAATTATTATACGCTCATAGATTTCCATCTACAGTCAGAGGCAGATTTGACTGTGGGCGTGGTTGAGATGGATAAAGATAAGGCCGGGCATTTGGGAATGGTAGAGGTAGATAACCTGGGCCGAGTAGCAGGTTTTCAAGAGAAGTCCGCAAAGCCTAAAACCATACCCGGTAATCCTGATAAGGTATATGCTTCTATGGGTATTTATGTCTTCAAGCATCCCGTCCTGGAAGAGGAATTACAGGAGGATGCCCAGAAACGCAATTCCACCCATGATTTCGGCAAAGATATAATACCGCAGATGTTGAAAAAAGGCTTAAAAGTGGTGGCTTTTAATTTTATTGATGAAAATACAAAAGAAGCCCAGTACTGGCGGGATATCGGGACCATAGACGCGTATTATGAGGCAAATATGGATTTGGTGCAGGTTGACCCGGTATTTAACCTTTATGACAAGGAATGGCCTATAAGGACTTATGAGGAACAGTTTCCGCCGGCAAAAACCGTTTTTTCCGGGGAACAGATTACAGGCAGGGTGGGTCTGGTGTTGGATTCGCTGGTTTCCGGAGGCTGCGTGATTAGCGGTGGTAAGGTGCAGCGTTCCATACTTTCTCCCAACGTAAGAATTCATAGCTATTCCGAAGTTTACGATTCTATAATTATGGAAGGCGTCAATGTGAGCAGGTACGCCAAGCTCAAGAAAGCCATAATTGATAAGGATGTGAATATTCCGCAAGGCGCGGTGATCGGTTACGATTTAGAAGAGGATAAGAAAAGGTTCCATGTTACCGAGTCCGGCATTGTGGTAGTGGCTAAAGGGACAGAAATTAAGTAGGTGTTTGGTGTTAGGTTTTAGGTGTTAGGAATAAAATGATTAGAAAAGCCAGGATAGAAGATATAAAGCAAATACAAAACTTAATTAATTCTTTTGCGAAGAAAGATTTAATGTTACCGCGTTCTTTAAATGAGCTGTATGAGAACCTGCGGGATTTCTGGGTGGCAGTAGAAAATAATAAGATTGTGGCCTGTTGCGCTTTGCATGTTTCCTGGGAGGATTTAGCTGAGATAAAGTCTTTAGCCGTACAGAAAAATAGACAGAAGAAAGGCATAGGAAAGGAACTTATTCTTGCTGCCTTAAGCGAAGCAGAGGAATTAGGAGCCAAAAGGATATTCGTGCTCACCTACCAACCCGAATATTTTAAGGGATTTGGATTTAAAAGAGTTAAGAATTCCTGCCTTCCCCATAAGATTTGGGCAGAATGTATCAACTGCTGCAAATTCCCCAATTGTCAGGAAGTCGCCTTGCTAAAAGTCTTGTAAAAATAAATCAATGTGATATAATTTTTAAGTTATATAATAGGGACGTTTTTACAGCTAAAGCTAAGGGTGTCCCCCAAATAAGAAATGAGTACTTAAAGGGACAGGGACACCTTTCCGATTGGATTCAAAGACGTCCCTCGATTGGATTCAAAGACGTCCCTAAGGAGGAGAGATGGATTACTTATTGAGCGATGAGCAGAAGATGGTTCAGGAATTAGCACGCAAAGTTGCTGAGGAAAAGATTAAACCGGTGGCGGCTAAATATGATCAATCAGAAGAATTCCCCTGGGATATTATGGAGATTCTGGCCAAGGCTGACCTCTTTGCTATATTTGTGCCGCAGGAATACGGCGGGACAGGCGCAGGTGTATTGGATTTATGTATTGCTACCGAGGAATTATCGCGTGCCTGCGGAGGGATTGCCGTCTGTTACGCTGCCTCGGCATTAGGGACGTTTCCGATGATCCTCTTTGGCAATGAAGAGCAGAAAAAGAAATACCTTCCGGATTTAGCCAGCGGTAAAAAAATTGCCGCATTCGGTATTACTGAGCCCGAAGCAGGCTCAGATGCCTCAGCGATTAAAACTACTGCGAAAAAAGAAGGGGATTATTATGTTTTAAACGGACTGAAGCATTTTATTACCAACGGCGGCGATGCCCAGATTTATACTATCATTGCCATGACCGATAAGTCAAAAGGTGCGCGTGGCGCTTCTGCATTTATCGTAGAAAAAGGAACGCCCGGATTTACCTTTGGCAAGAAAGAGGAGAAATTAGGAATACGCGCCTCATCTACGGCAGAACTCATATTTACCGACTGCAAGATCCCTAAAGATAACCTCCTCAGTAAAGAAGGCATGGGTTTTATTGTGACTATGAAGACATTTGATATGTCCCGTCCCGGAGTAGCGGCGCAAGCTTTAGGAATTGCGCAAGGGGCGCTGGATGTAGCCGTAAAATATTCCAAAGAGAGGCAGCAGTTCGGAAAATCCATCTCCAGTTTTCAAGGCATACAGTGGATGCTGGCAGATATGGCCACGCAAATCGAGGCTGCGCGCGCTTTAGTTTATTCCTGCGCCAGGGAAATAGATGCGGGTTGCAAAGATGTGGGCAAAGATTCAGCTATGGCCAAGATGTTTGCTTCTGACGTGGCAATGAAAGTTACTACTGATGCAGTGCAGATATTAGGCGGTTATGGTTATATGAAAGATTACCCGGCAGAGAAATATATGCGCGATGCCAAGATTACCCAGATTTATGAAGGCACAAATCAGATACAACGCAATATCATTGCTTTAAATCTCATCAGGGAAGCGGCAAAGTAAATTCGCACTTATAACTTACTCACACTTTTAGTATTCGTAAGTCCCTTCCTTAAAGAGGTATAGGAAGGACTACCCTGCTGGGTAAGTTATGTGCTCATTTAAAATGAACATAATAGTCTGCATAAAGCAGGTTCCGGAGACAACTGAAGTCAAGATTAACCCTGAGACAAACACGTTGATTCGCGAGGGAGTAAAATCTATTGTTAATCCCTTTGATGCCTATGCAATAGAAGAAGGGGTGCGCCTTAAGGAAAAATTCGGCGGTAAAGCCACAGTTATTACTATGGGCCCTCCTCAGGCAGAAGCTGTTTTAAGAGAGGCAATTTCAATGGGAATAGATGAGGGGATATTGCTTTCTGACCGCGCCTTTGCCGGAAGCGATACTTGGGCTACCAGTTATGCTTTATCAGCTGCCATTAAAAAAATAGGCGCATTCGATTTAATCATTTGCGGCAAACAAGCCTCTGACGGCGATACTGCCCAGGTTGGTCCGGGAATTTCTGCGCACTTGGATGTACCCCAGGTCACCTACGTAAAGAAAATAGAAGAGGTAAAAGATAAATTTATGCGCGTAGAAAGAATGACTGAGGAAGGATATGAAATTATCGAGGTGCCCTTACCTGCGCTTATTACTGTAGTAAAAGAAATAAATACGCCCCGGCTCCCTTCCTTAAAAGGTATGATGCGGGCAAAGCAGGCAAAGATTATTCACTGGAAAGCCCCGGATATTGAGGCTGATTTAAACTGCGTTGGTTTGGCGGGTTCGCCCACTCAGGTAGTAAGAATTTTTACTCCTCCACCTCGAGTCGGTGGTCAGATACTAAAAGGAGAAACCCAGGAGATAGCGGAGAGGTTAGTAGGATTATTGAAGAATGAGATAGATTAATTCGTTAGCCGGTTAGCCTGTTAAAAGATAAAAACAGGCAAACAGGCAAACAGGCAAACTAATATGCCTATACAAATTATTCTTGAGAAATGCACGGGTTGCGCATTATGCGTAAAAGCCTGTCCTTTTGATGCTATCAGAATGGTAGATAAAAAGGCGGTGATTGATTTAAACAAATGTACTCTTTGCAGTGCTTGCGTGCCGGCTTGTAAACTTAAGGCCATACTAATCGAGAAACCACAAGAAGCAGTCATCCCTCAAGCAAACCTAGAAGATTATAAAGGTGTATGGGTCTTTGCTGAGCAGAAAAAAGGCAAGGTTCAGCCTGTAGTGTATGAATTACTGGGTAAGGCAAGAGAGTTAGCCGCATCTTTGGGCGCTGACGTCTCAGCAGTACTCTTAGGTGAACATTTGGAAGAAGAGGTTCAGGAACTCATCTGGCGGGGCGCAGATAAGGTTTACGTAGTTGAGAGGAGAGAGTTAGCTAATTTTCAAGATGAACCCTATACAAATATTCTTGTGGAGTTGCTCAAGAAATATAAGCCTGAGATCGTCCTTTGCGGCGCCACCTCAATTGGCCGTTCCTTGATTTCTCGGGTAGCAGTAAATTTAAGAGTCGGATTAACTGCGGACTGCACTGGTCTAGATATAGACCCGGAAAGAAAAATTCTGCTTCAAACCAGGCCTGCATTTGGTGGAAACATTATGGCTACGATTATCTCGCCGAATTACCGGCCCCAGATGGCCACTGTTAGGCATAAGGTTTTCCCGGAAACGGTATCTGACATGAAACACAAAGGGAAGATTATTCGCGAGAATTTTGACGGTCCAACCCTCGCCAGCAGGGCTAAATTAATGGATATCATAGAAGAAATTGAGTCCACGGTGAATTTGGCCGAGGCAGATATTATTGTCTCCGGCGGCCGAGGGATGGCAGGACCGGAAAATTTTAAGATCCTGGAGGAACTCGCTAAAGCGTTAGGCGCTGCAGTTGGCGCTTCGCGCGCAGCGGTAGACTCAGGCTGGATGCCTTATTCGCATCAGGTTGGCCAGACAGGAAGGACAGTCTCGCCCAAAATATATATTGCCTGTGGCATATCGGGCCAGATTCAGCACCTCGTCGGTATGCAATCTTCAAGGATTATCGTGGCCATAAATAAAGACCAGGATGCGCCCATATTTAAAGTAGCAACATATGGAATCGTCGGAGATCTCTTCGAAATTATCCCTGCCTTAACTAA
>JAGUUJ010000114.1 GCA_020063525.1 Candidatus Omnitrophota bacterium | reverse complement strand
TTGTCATCTAAGCTGTGGAACTCTACGGGAATCTCGATATTGAACCGCTCAAACATCCTGCGCTCTTGCATACAGCCGGTCTCCTTCTCTAAATTATAATATACAGCGGATTAATGTCAAAGGAAAGATTATCTTAATTCTTCTGGATGATGTTTCACCACTTTCCCTTCCACCATATAGATAACATCTTCGGCGATATTGGTGGTATGGTCGCAGATACGTTCAAGGTGCCGGGCAATTAATAATAACGCAACTGCTCGGTCTGCGGTCTTGGGGTCTTTTGACATATAGTCATTGATGAGTTCGTCCTGAACTGCATTACGCAATTTATCCGCTTCGGGGTCAAAAAGTACTACTTTTTTGGCAAGCTCTACGTCTTTTTTTACGAATGAATCGATGGCATCCCTGATCATGTTCTGCGCAATAGTAGATAATCTAGGGATATCAATTAAGGGCTTAAGTATGGGTTTATCCACAAGTTCTAATACGCGCTGGGCAATATCCACAGAAAGGTCTGCGATACGCTCTAAATCAGCGTTAATCTTCATGCTGGTGGTAAGAAACCGCAGGTCTCCTGCCATGGGCTGATGCCTGGCGATAAGGTCAATGCATTTCTCGTCAATAGTTAATTCAATTTCGTCTATTTTGTCATCGCTTGCGATAACGTCCTTCGCCTGGGCCTTATTCCGGTTTTTAAGCGCCTCTATGGATTTAAAAATCGCCTCCTGCACCATTACGCCCATTTTCAGCAAATCTTTACGCAAATCTTTTAATTCCTCATCAAAATGTCTCTCCATTTTTCCTCCTTAACCGTATCTACCAGTGATATAATCCTCTGTGCGTTTATCCTGGGGGCGCGTGAATATCTTATCGGTATTATCAAACTCTACCAACTCTCCCAAGAGCATAAACCCCGTATCATCAGAAACCCTGGCTGCCTGCTGCATATTGTGGGTAACTATAATTATAGTATAATCCTTCTTGAGTTCACGCATTAATTCTTCTATCCTTGCTGTTGACTGGGGGTCTAAAGCAGAGCAGGGTTCATCCATCAATACAATGTCAGGCGCAACCGCGATGGCACGGGCAATACACAGGCGTTGTCTCTGCTCAAGGGATAATCTTAACGCATTGCTATGCAGCTTATCCTTTAAATCATCCCAGAGCAAGACTGATTCCAAGGCTCTCTCGACTATCCGGTCAAACTCTTCCTTCTTTGCCAGATGGTGCACCTTCAGCCCGAAAATGATATTTTCATAAATAGACAACGGAAAAGGATTCGGCCTTTGAAAGACCATCCCGACTTTTTTACGTAACTGCACAAGTTCGCTGAAATCTCCTTCCAGGATATTTTGATTATCAATCTCAACCTTTCCTTTTGTGCGCACGCCCTCAATCAAATCATTCATCCGGTTAAATACCCTTAAAAGAGTAGATTTTCCGCAACCCGAAGGCCCGATAATCGCTGTAATGCGTTTTTCCTGAACAGCCATATTGACATTAATCAGGGCCTGGAAAGTCCCGTACCAGAGATTTAAATTCTTTGTGAGTATCTTTGCCATTTATCCGAATTTCCCCAAAATATAACCCTCAGTCCTCTTATCAGAAGGAGCGGTAAAAATCTTTTCGGTTGTATCTATCTCAATCAACTCTCCCATCAGGAAAAAAGCTGTCCTGTCGCTTACCCTGGCTGCTTGCTTAGTATTGTTGGTAACCAGAACTATTGTGCATTTTTCCTTAAGTTTCAACATCGATTCTTCAACTTTGGCAGTTGAAATGGGGTCAAGCCCTGAACAGGGCTCATCGAATAAGATGATTTCAGGGTCTAAGGCAAGCGTGCGCGAGATGCACAAACGCTGCTGTTGGCCCCCGGAAAGCTTTGTCGCTGATTCTAAAAGCCTATCCTTTACCTCGTCCCACAGAAACGAAGCATTTAAAGTTTCCTCTACTATTGCGTCAAGCCTCTTTCTATCTTTGGTGCCGTGCATACGCGGCCCATAAGCAATATTATCATAAATAGAAATGGGAAGCACCTGTGGCAGCGCGAAAATCATACCCACCCTCCTCCTTAAAACCTCGGGATTAATCGATTGTATATCTTTATCGTCTAATAAGACTTCGCCGATTGCTTTATAATTTAACTCCAGGTCATTAAGGCGGTTCAGTTGCCGTAAAAACGAAGTTTTACCGCTATTGGCCGGGCCGATAATCCCTAAAATCTCGTTCTTGAATATATTCATATTGAGGCTTTTCAATGCATGAATTTTTCCATACCAGATATCTAGCTCTTTCATCACAACCTTATTGATTATTATCTCTGGAACGCCGTGAACCCCGCACCTGTGCACAGGTGCGGGGTGAACAGGATTTACCATTTTTTCTTCTTTCTGAACTTGGAGCGGATAATTACCGCAAAGATATTCATGCTAAAGACTATACCCACCAGAACCAGGGCTGTTGCGTAACGCATCTGTTGCGGTATGCCGGGAATCTGTGTAGAAATAATGTAGAGGTGATACGGCAACGCCATTGCCTGGTCAAAGACAGAATGCGGCAAGTTCGGCAGGTAAAATGCCGCTACTGTAAAAAGTATGGGCGCAGTCTCACCAGCTGCCCTTGCCAGACTCAAGATAGCGCCGGTTAAAATACCGGGAATAGCAAAAGGAAGCACAGAGTGTCTGATGGTCTGCCACCTGCTTGCCCCTAAAGAGCGGCTCACTTCTCTGAAAGAATACGGCACACTCGCTAATGCCTCAACAGAAGCAGTGATAATCACCGGCAAATTCATTATGGCTAATGTCAGGGCTCCGGAAAGAATGGAAACTCCGAATTTTAAGAATGTAACAAACATGACTAAGCCGAATAATCCATAGACAACAGAAGATACGCCCGCAAGATTTACGATTGCCAGGCGGATTAACCTGGTCAGCATGTTTTCTTCGGCGTATTCATTAAGGTATATGGCTGCGAACAGGCCTATGGGGAGAGAAAAGAGCGTTGAAAGAGAAACCAGATATATTGTTCCCATTATCGCGGGATATATACCTCCTGCCTTCATATTATTTCTGGGCATGGTGGTTAAGAATTCCCAGTTAATAGCAGGCCAGCCATTTTTTATTACCACTGCCAAGACAAACAAAACAGGTAACACCACAATAACCGTACATAAAAATAATATGGCAAAAGCAATCTTCTGTTTAGTGGTTGTCTTCACCCCGCACCTTCTTTGTGTTTTTGTTTATTTCCCCGAGCCTTCTTTTTATAAATAATAAATATGTTAGAAGGTGCGGGGTTCATCTTATTTCCTGTTCCTGTGCAGGAATATGTCAGCGGTAAAATTTATGATAAAGGTAATCACAAAGAGGATTATGCCGATAGCAAACAAGGAATAATAATGCATACTGCCGTGAACAGTCTCCCCCATCTCTGCGGCAATGGTTGCAGTAAGCGTGCGTACAGGCTGTAAGAATGTATGCGGGATGACCGCAGCGTTTCCGGTGATCATCATCACTGCCATGGTTTCTCCGATAACCCTGCCTATGCCCAGCATTGTTGCCGCAATAATTCCGGGCATTGCCGCATGTATAACTACCCTGTACATTGCCTGCCAGCGTGTTGCACCCAAAGCAAGAGCGCCTTCCTTATAGGACTTTGGCACAGCGTTTATAGCGTCCTCTGAAATGCTGATTATAGTCGGCATTGCCATAAGGCCAAGCATTATTGAACCTGAAAAGGCAGTTAAACCTGTCGGAAGATGGAATGCTTTCTTAATCCAGGGAACAAGCGTGACCATGCCGATAAAACCTAACACTACTGACGGAATTGCGGCGAGCATCTCGATGCCTGCCTTAAGAATATCTTTCATTTTTATGGGTGCGACTTCGGAAATGTAAAATGCAGCGGCAATACTAAGCGGCACCGATACAATTATTGCGCCAAGCGTAACCAGAAGGGAGCCCAATATAAGGGGCAATATCCCGAATTGGGGCGGCTCAGAAATCGGATACCAATATCTTCCGCCTATAAATTTACCGAAGGAGACCTCTTTAAAAAAAGAAATGCCTTCCTTTAACAGGAAGGCAAAAATAAGGATTACAAACAAAATTGAAGCCACGCCGCATAAGAAAATCAGCTTCTCAATGATAAACTCAATGATTTTGCGTAGTTTCATACTGCTATTATAGCAGAATCCTTATTTTACGGGGACGAAATCTGTCTTTATGACAATCTCCTGGCCTTCAGAAGAAAGGGCAAAGTCTAAAAATTCTTTTACTGCCCCTTTAGGCTCTCCTTTTGTGTACATCAAGAGCGGCCGGGAAATCGGGTATTTGCCGTTCTTCACATTTTCAATCGTCGGCTCAATGTAAGGAGAATTCCTGTCTTTGGCTACTGCAACTACTTTTTGCTGCTTGCTGATATACCCCATTCCGTAATAGCCTATGGCATTGGGGTTCTGCGATACCTCATCGGCGATGGCTTGGCTGGAAGGCATTAATAACGCCATAGGAGAAAACTCCTCTGTCCCTTTTTCATTGCCTTTTCTTAACACATGCTCCTTAAAATATACGTGCGTGCCGGAATTCACCTCTCTCGACAAGATAACAATCGGCAAATCCTTTCCTCCTAACTGATTCCAGTTAGTAATCCTGCCAGTGAAGATATCGAATAATTCGTCAATAGTCAGTTTTGAAACGGGATTATCCGGATGTACCACTACTGCCAGCCCGTCTAAAGCTACGGTAAATTCAACCGGTGTTATTCCGTTTTGTTTTGCCTTATCGATTTCTTTCTCCTTCATTGTCCTTGAGCATTCTGCTATGTCAGCAGTACCTGCAATGAGCGCAGCGATACCCGTTCCCGAACCGCCTCCGGTAACCGCAATATTTACCACGGGATTCTTTTTGTTGAAAGCCTCAGCCCATGCCTGGCCCAGGTTTACCATGGTATCCGAACCTTTGATTTGAATGGAACTCTTACCGGATTGCGCAAATGCAGAATTTACAAAAATAAATGCGGGTAAAATAAATAAGAGCTTTCTTATCATATCTTCCTCCTTAGAATGCTATCTTAATCTTAGCGCCTAAAACGTTAACAAACGGCCAATTTGTAGAATTCTTATTAACGGTTCTGGTATGTTGAAGCAGGTAATAAATTTCACCCCTTATATTTTTGGTAAGAGTGAACCCTAAGCCAGAATAGAAACGGTTATTATTGAATGCGGCACCCATTGAACTTATAAAAATCTCATCGGCAAGATAAGGTTGGATATTCATTTTTGTAAACTTCCAGGGGGGCCTTATGGTAAACATGTTCCGGTAACGCCAGGAATCGCTTGTGTAGTCAAAATGTCGATATTCAAATCGGCTACGGTCGCTAAGGCTGAAACCCCATAAATCCCATTTCAAGATTGCATTTATACTCGGCTCATTCTCTAACCTGAATTTGCCCTTTTTCCTTTCATAGATGTGCCGGTAATTTAAGCTTAAATCAAAGTTTGGATTAAAAGCATAGAGAAAACCGACGTCAAAGTGATAGTAATAGAGCTGGTTTGCATTATCTCCCCAGCGGAATTCCTCTTCAGCAGTTATTTTTGCATTATCGCTTATTTTTTTCTCCTGGCCATCTGTATTCCAGACCTGAAAATCACCGTTGTCGTAAGCATAGGCATTAAAGGTCGCCGCTGCCAAAAATAACCCTAGGATTATCACAAGGAAAATTATTTCTCTCATTTTTTCTTCCCCCGGCAGGCCTTAACGCATATCCCGCAGATATACTGGTCAACCAAACGCTGTTTCTGGAATTCTTTTAATTTCTCAAAACATTTTAAATGATCGAAATCCGCAGGATTCTGTTTTATTGCATTTACTGGACAGGCTTCAATACACAGCCTGCATTCTCCGCAGCCCTCTTTTGCAGGCTTATCTGTCTTTAATGGCATATCAGTAAGAATGGAAACTATGCGGAATTGGCTGCCCTTCTTTTTATTAACCAGTAAATTATTCCTGCCTATCCAGCCTAATCCCGCTGAATAGCCTATTTTCTTATGCGAAAGGTGCGCCTTTTGATTCTGCCAGTCTAGAATTTGTGAAGCGGGTATGGATAGGGCAAGAAAACTATTTTTCTGTATATAATTACTTACCTTAAAAGCAATCTGATCCAGTAAAGCGTTCGCTGTGCGATAGTGATGGAAATATAGCCGCGTAGGCGCGCATTCAATTTCTTCCAAGATGCTTTTAGATAAGCGCAATCCAAGGCATACTGCCTTATCAAATTTTTCTAACAAGCTTTTAGTTAATGAAAAATCTTTTTTTATCTCATTGATGTCAGCTACGCCGAATAAATCTATGCCTAAATCCTGACAGAATTTTTTAAGGCTTAAATAGTTTTTATTCTTATCCATTTAGTTTACGTAAATAGACCATCAATATAGAAATTGCCACTGGCGTGACGCCAGAAATACGCGCCGCCTGGCCCAGATTAATTGGTTTAAACCTATTTAATTTCTCTTTTATCTCTTTAGAAAGACTCGGGATACCAGAGTAATCTAAATCTTGGGGCAGCCTTATCCTCTCTAAATTCTTAAACCTCTCTACTTCTTTAAGCTGCCTCTGAATAAACCCCGCATATTTTACCTCAATTTCTACCTGACGGAAAGCGAATTCAGGAATATCTAAATTGATCTGATCCAGACTCTTTAGGTGCTCTAAATTTATCTGCGGTCTTTTCAAGATTTCCTCTAAGGTAACGGCTTTTTTTATAGGCGAGGTCTCTAGGTCAATCAGGCGATTGTTGACTTGCACTGAAGGTCGCAGGAGGGTAGTTCTTAAAAAATTTATCCCCTGTTTAATTGCTTCTGTTTTTTCCTGCAATTTTTGATAATCTTCTTTGTTCACTAAACCTAAATCATACCCTATTTTCTTCAGGCGTAAATCCGCATTATCTTCGCGCAAAATCAAGCGATACTCCACGCGCGAAGTAAACATCCGATATGGTTCATTTGTCCCTTTGGTGGTAAGGTCATCAATCAATACTCCGATATAGCTTGAGGCGCGGTCTAAAATAAGCGGCTCTTTATTGGTAACCCTTAAAGCAGCGTTTATACCCGCCACTAACCCTTGAGCTGCGGCTTCTTCATAACCGGTGGTACCATTTATCTGGCCGGCAAGATATAAATTCTTGAGCAATTTTGTCTCTAAAGTAGGATAAAGTTGCGTGGGCTCTACCACAGTATGCTCTATGCCATAACCAAAGCGAATTACACGAACCTCTTCTAGGCCCTCAATAGAATGCAATATCTTCAGTTGCACCTCTTCGGGTAAACTCGTGGCTAAACCATTAGGGTAAATCTCCGGCGCTTCATAACCTTCTGGCTCTAAAAATATCTGATGCCGCACTCTTTCAGCAAATTTAACAACCTTATCTTCAATTGACGGGCAGTATCGCACGCCTGTGGCTTTAATTATTCCCGTATATAAAGGAGATTTATCCAGATTATCCCTGATAATCTGGTGGGTATTATTATTCGTATAAGTTATGTAACAAGGAATCTGTTGTTGAATTATTTCTTTGGTAGAAAAGGAAAAGGGTCGCGGCGGATTATCTCCTTCTTGAACGGTTAGTTTAGAGAAATCCATCGAATCTTTATCCATGCGCGGGCAGGTACCGGTCTTAAACCTCAACAGATTGAATCCTAATTCTTTTAAGTTTTTTGCTAAATCACAAGCTGCGGGTTCATTAATCCTGCCTGCGCTAAAATGATTTAAGCCTATGTGTATCAGCCCGTCTAAAAATGTTCCTGCGCATATAACCACGGCGGAAGAAGTAATTTCTTCATTTTTGTCAGTAACTACTCCTCTTATCCGATTATCTCTGACTACTAACTTTTTTACTTCTGCCTCCCTTATAAAAAGATTATCCTGGCCCTCAATAATTTCTTGCATATACTGTCTATATTTGTTCCTATCCACTTGTGCGCGCGAAGATTGTACTGCCGGGCCTTTGGAGGCATTCAGGATTCTGAACTGTATGCCGCAGGCATCAGTTGTACAGCCCATCTGACCGCCTAAGGCGTCTATTTCTTTTACCAGTTGGCCTTTGCCTACGCCGCCGATTGCCGGATTACAACTCATCAGACCTATGGTATCGCGGCTTAAGGTTAAAAGTAAAGTCTTGCAACCCATCCGGCCTGAAGCTAAAGCAGATTCAATACCCGCGTGTCCTCCACCTATAACTATGACATCATAATCATACATATTAGGAGTGATAGGGACAGGTTCCATCCCAATCGAGGGACGTCTTTAAAACCAATCGGAAGGGTGTCCCCTAAGAAAAAGGGAAAGTGCAAAAAGGGGACAGCCTTTGCTTTGAATGTAGGACACCCTTAGCTTTAGCTGTAAAGACGTCCCTAATTATTTTAAACTATTATACTACTCTTGGGCGGATTTTACAAGGAGAGGCACGATATCCCTGCCGAAAAGTTCGCCTATTGAACCAAGCCTTGCTGCTTTTTCGGAGAAACTCAGCGAGCCATCGGGCTTGATATTACCGCCCGAGACAAGTAATGGAACAGGGTCGCTGGAATGGGCTTTGATAGCGCATACGGTAGAGTGATCAGCAGTCACGGCAACAATCGTGTTATTAATATCCAGTTTAGGCAATAGGTCAGCAAAGAAGAATCTATCAATTATTTCGATAATCTCTTTCTTCTTATTAAAATCTCCGTCGTGCGCCGGCTCATCAGGGCCCTTTATATGGATATAAATCCCGTCGTATTTTTTGATAGAGTCCAGGGCTACCTTTGCCCAAATAGTGTAATCCACATCCAGATGGCCGCTTGATGAAGGAACATCGATTACTTCCATGCCGGTTAAAAGGGCAATGCCCTTTTCTACAGGCATCTGCACAAATGAGCCGAACCTTAAATTATAGAGGCTGTCTATTTTGGGAAATTTCGGAAGGTGATCGCCGGCATCACGGGATAATATTATATTTGCCGCAAGTTTATTCTCGGCGATTCTCTTCTTATTTACTGCCGATTCATTAAGAACCTTATGCGATTTTTGCGTAAATTCATTTAAGAGAAGAGCTGCTTCTTTTGCTTCGCTTGAATTTTCATAACCAGACATAGAATGCGATTCTGCTACAAAGTTATCAAACTTCTCTTTGGCTATACCAAACACCCCTTCCCGCTCATAAGCAGGATCAGTATTGGTTATCCAGCCGGATAATTTGGAACGCATACCTCTTATCACCAGAACTCCGCGATGGCCAATTGTATTTTTAAATTCAAAGGTAGCGCTGGACAAAGTAACTTTTGAATTTATTTCTTTGGCTAAAGCTGCAGCCTCATCAATAGTCAGGTTTCTGCCTACCCTGCGGTCTTTTATGGTCCTTGCGTCCGGTTCAACAGTAGCAAAATTGACGCGCAGCGCCAAATTACCGTCG
>JAGUUJ010000110.1 GCA_020063525.1 Candidatus Omnitrophota bacterium | reverse complement strand
TCCGCTTCTCTGTATTCCAGTATTTTCATAGGCTTCATTATCGTAGCAGATACTGAGTACATCAGCTCCCCTCTCCCACATCCCTGATAATGCCTGAAGACCGATATCTGCTGTGCCGCCATCTCCACCTTGAGCAATAACATTAGTAGTATCTTTCTTACCTAAATATATAAGAGCTGCTTCTACACCGGAAGCAACTGCCGCAGCATTTTCAAATAAAGAATGTATCCAGGGGACATTCCAGGCTGACTCTGGATACCGGCTAGAGAATACTTCCAGGCACCCGGTATTGTTTACCACAATAGTGTTGCTCCCCGCCGCATCTATTACTAATCGCGCGGCTATGGCCTGACCGCAACCAGCACAGGCAGTATGCCCGGGTTTAAACAAAGGCTCACTGTCCATATTCTTCCTTAAGTAGTTCGGGTTTTAAATCAATAAATTCTAAACTAACTTCTTTCTGAGTCAACTTGCTAAATATCTCTTTTACAGATTCCAGTGTTATATCTCTTCCGCCTAAGCCAGCCACAAAACTACTGATGACTTTGGGAGATTTCTTCTTGCCAAAAAATGCTGCCTTTACCTCTATCGCTAATGGTGCGTAAGCGCCCGGAGACACTGCCTTATCTAAAACTGCGACTCGAGGAACATCCTTTAATGCGTCGTATACCCTAGCATAAGGAAACGGCCGATAAGATATGAGCTTCAATAGACCGACTTTTTTGCCTTTTGCTCTTTGCGCATCCACAACCTCTTTGATTGTGCCACAGACTGAACCCATAGCTACAATTACTTTTTCTGCGTCGCGGGTAAAATACTCCTCAACTAATCCGTCTTTATAATCCCGTCCGAAATGGTTTTTAAATTCTTCGTTGAGCTTAGGAATCATTTTTAGGACATCTTTAAAGGTCTCCTGAATTGCAAAACGCGTTTCTAGATAATAATCCGGGTCGGCTAATAGACCCATAGTCAAAGGTTGAGTGGGGTCTAGTTTATATAGGGGTTGATAGCCAGGAAGAAACTTATCTACCTCTTCCTGCTGTGGGATATCTACTGTTTCCATACCGTGCGTTAAAATAAAACCGTCCATGCAAACCATCACGGGAAGCATTATGGATTTATCTTCGCTTAAACGATAACCCACCAGATGCAAATCAGCTGCTTCCTGGATATTTTCCGCGTACAATTGTATCCAGCCCGAGTCCCTAAGAGATATAGAGTCTTGCATATCATTCCAGATGTTGATAGGTGCGGATATAGCCCGGTTTGCACAAGTCATAACCAAAGGAAGCCGCAATCCTGAGATATTAAAAAGCACCTCTGCCATATAAAGCAGTCCCTGAGAACTTGTAGCTGTGAAAGCGCGTACACCTGTGGCTACAGCACCCAAGACCACTGATGCTGCAGAATGCTCGCTTTCTACATTGACGAATTGGGCGTTCAACTCACCGTCAGCTACCATCTGGGCTAATTCTTCCACAATGTGGGTCTGAGGAGTTATCGGATAGGCAGAGATAACGCCCGGTTTACACAGTTTTACTATTTCCGCAACAGCACGCGAGCCTTCTAAAAATTCCTTCATCCTGTTAGAAATCTCCCTTTTATCCTCTAGAATCTTCTTCTATCATCACAATATCAGCTTTAGGACATACTTGGGCACAAAGCCCACAGCCTTTGCAATAATTGTAATCCGAGATATAGTTATTCTTCTCTTTGCCCTGCACGCAACCTTCAGGGCAGATTAAAACACACATCTTACAAGCGATACAGTTCTTCTGGAGATACTTAGGTCTTAACTGAATTCTCCAGGACCCCGTTTTATCGCCTTTACTCTTGCTTGGTTTTACTATTAACGGCCCGAACATCTTTCCTCGCTCCTTCGTCGCTCGGAGTTTTCCCGTTAACCTGTTATCCTGTTATCCGTTAAACACGATAACGGGTAAACAGGCAACGGGCTAACGAAATCTGTTATACACTCTTTATAAACTCATATCCCTGTTTAATCGCCTGGATATTTCCTTCCTGAGCTTTCCCCGTAAATCGTTTCTTAATCACCTCTAATAAAGTATCCAAGTCTAGTTCATCGGTCGCAGCAGCAAACGCTCCGATTAAAGCAGTATTGGCTAAAGGCCGGCCGATGGTCCTCAAGGCAATTTCGGTAGCAGGAACCAGAAATATTTTTTGCTTTGTCTTCACTTTTGGCACGTTCGCGCCTTCTTTTTCATTAATAATAGCAACCCCGTCCTCTTTAAGCCCGGAAAAACAATTGAAGCCGCGCATAAGGGTTGCATCTATCACTAACACATAATCCGGTTCATAAATCTGGCTGCGCAGGCGCACGGGTTTTGTATCTACACGCACAAAAGCATTCATGGGTGCCCCCATCCTGGCTGCACCGAAATGCGGAAAGGCACAAGGATACATTCCTTTTAAAAAATAGGCATAGCCTAATAGTGCTGCAGTAGTAATTGCACCTTGCCCTGCGCGGGCATGAATGCGTATTTCCTTCATTGAACCTGCTCCTTAGAGAAAAAAAGACTTATTTATAATATAATCTTTAGATTAATTTGTCAAATAATTTATTTTTAGAGGGTTTTTCTTATAGATAAGGATACATCTAGAAGCAGTTTAAATATCTTCGCTGATTTCTCGATATCAAGCGTGCCCAATCCACAACTTGGACTTAGTAAAAGCCTATCTGATAATAAACCTCTGTCTATGCCTTTCTTGGCTAATATACCTATGCCATCGTTAATCTTTTTTATTAATAAATCAGCTGTCTCTTTATCCGTAAACTCCTGTGTCGGCACTATGCCCCAACAAAGAATGCCTCCTCTTTTAAGAAACCTTTTCAGATTATCCGCATAGAGCACCAATCTGTCCAAAAAACCAAAAGCATCGAAGTTAATAATATCTATGGTGTCAATCTCTGTAAATATCGACCAGTCAGTATTGCCGCAACAATGCACCCCTAATAAAACATCCGCAGATTTTATAGCCTCTGTAAGTTCTCTTAAACCCTCAACCACCTCTTCCCTGTTTATGGGCGTATAAGCAGAACCGAAACAGCCAAGGTAAGGCTCATCCACAAACATAATTATTTTTTTATTAAACTCCTTGAAAAGTTCTATCTGCCAAAGCGCCTTCATCATAAGCCCCTTTAAGGTTACCTGCATAAACACTGGGTTATGTAAAAGCGCACCCCCCAATTCATCCTTGACACTCGCGGCAAAAGTAAATGGCCCGGTAATCTGGCATTTGATAAACTCTATATCGCTTGAGGAAGAATTCTCCAGTCTTTGATAAAATTTATGTAAACCCGAAGCAAAATCTTGACTTATCTTAAAATAATCTACATCGCCAGCGATTATGCGCTCATAGAATATTTCTAATTCTTTCTCCTTGTCTTGGAGAGTTGAAAAAAATAAACCATCGCGTGAGACCTTTAAGCAAGGTAAGTTCTCGCTGAACTGCACAATCATTCCCTCTCGGATATCTCGTTTGGGTAATTGCGGCCAAAAAGGAATATGGGGCAGATATTTAAAGATTAAGTCCAAGGCCGCCTCTATATCCTTATGCGGTAAACTCCCTATACCTGTCGCTAAACCCTTTAAGTTCTTCATATTAATCCTGGTAAATTTAAACCGGTGATATCTTTCATTTTTCCGGCCGCGATATCCTGCGCACGCTTG
>JAGUUJ010000030.1 GCA_020063525.1 Candidatus Omnitrophota bacterium | reverse complement strand
GTAAATTCCAAGTCGGGTTCTTGGGCAAAAACCGAGCTGCAAGCTGCAAGCTGCAAGCTGCAAGCTGCAAACCAAAGCGTTATAATTGGAAAAAGCCTGAAGCCTGAAGCCTGAAGCCTGAAGCACTTAATAGTCTTAAACATTTAAACCTTTCTCTGAATCCTTAAAATTGACTTTGCCTTTCCCGTACTGTCATCAATTTCTAAGACTGCGCCTTGCAATTGTATATTTTCCTTGGCGACCTCAAATCTAATAGGGACAGCTGTAACAAATCTTTCTAAAACATCTTCTATTCTTCTGCCAATAACCGAGTCCAATGGCCCGGTCATACCTACGTCTGTAATATAAGCACATCCGCCGGGCAAAATTTTCTCATCCGCAGTTTGTATGTGCGTGTGGGTGCCCAAAACCGCAGATGCCTTACCATCCAAATACCAACCCAAAGCCACCTTCTCTGAAGTTGCTTCAGCATGGATATCCACAATTATTATTTTCGTGTCTTTAGATAATATTTCTATTGCCTCCCGGGTGGTTCTAAAAGGACACTCTAATGCTTCCATAAAAACTCTCCCCTGAACATTCACTACACCAATCTGGAAACCGCCCTTTGCCTTAAATAAACAAGCGCCTCGGCCAGGTACACCAATAGGAAAGTTCAACGGCCTTAAAATTCTTTCCTCCTTATCAATGAGCTCAAAGATTTCTCGCTTCTTCCAAATATGGTCTCCGGACGTAAGCACATTTACTCCTGCCTCAAATAATTCCTGGGCGACTCCAGGGGTAATGCCTGAGCCTCCAGCAGCATTCTCTGCATTAGCAATCACAAAATCGAGTTTATATTCTTTTTGTAATTTGGGCAGGAGTTCTCTTACCGCTTCCCTGCCCGGGCTGCCGACTATGTCACCAATGAATAGTATCTTCATAAAAGTTACTATCAGTTACTATTGGTTACTAAGGCAAATTAAAACAATGATTTGGTTACTAACAGTTACGTTTTTTTGTAACCGATAGTAACCATTAGTAACAAAATTGTCAATTCACTTGTAGTTAGTAACCGTTCGTAACCTATTTAGCATACTCAATTGCCCGCGTTTCTCTAATCACAGTTACCTTAATTTGGCCGGGATACTCCATTCCTTCTTCTATTTTCTTACGGATATCCCGCGCAAGATTGACCGCATCGCCGTCTGAGATCTTCTCAGGTTGTACAATTACGCGTATTTCACGGCCTGCCTGTATGGCAAAAGATTTTTCTACACCCTTAAAAAGATTAGCAATGGACTCTAACTTCTCTAATCTTTTAATGTAAGTCTCTAATGTCTCGCGTCGTGCGCCCGGTCGGGCAGCGCTTATCGCATCCGCTGCCACAGCTAAAACTGCATATAAACTCTTGGGCTCTGCCTCTTCGTGGTGCGCCTCAATTGCAGCTATAACTTCAGCAGACTCATTATATTTCTTAGCCAGTTCTGCGCCTATTTTGGCATGCGTGCCTTCAATTTGATGGTCAATTGCCTTGCCAATGTCATGTAACAGTCCGATCCGCCGGGCTAATTTAAAATCTAAACCCAACTCTGAAGCCATCACGCCTAACAGAAAAGCCACTTCCTTGGAATGCTGCAGGGCATTCTGGCCGAAACTGGTGCGGTATTTAAGGCGGCCGATGAGCTTTATTGTTTCTGGGTGTAGATTATCCACTCCCACATCAAATGCAACGCGCTCTCCTTCCTCGCGTATCTTCTCATCCATCTCCTTTTTGGTCTTCTCGACTATTTCTTCGATTCTGCCGGGGTGAATCCTGCCGTCACTAATAAGTTTCTCTAAGCTTAAACGGGCTATTTCCCGGCGCACAGTATCGAAGCCAGATAAAGTTACTGCTTCTGGGGTATCATCGATAATCACATCCACCCCTGTAGCCATTTCTAAGGCGCGGATATTCCTGCCTTCCCTTCCGATAACCCTGCCTTTCATATCGTCATTGGGCAGTGCCACTACGCTCACTGTTGATTCAACTGCGTGTTCCGCAGCGCATCTTTGGATAGCCAGGCTGATAATCTCCCTGGCTTTCTTATCCACGATGCTACGCAATTCTTCTTCCTGCCTTTTAATAAATATTGCTTTCTCAGCATTCAATTCCTCATTGAGGCGGTTCAGTAAGATCTGTTTTGCCTCTTCAGCCGAAAGAGAAGAGATTTTCTGCAACCTTTCTTTTTCTTCAGCAATAAGTAGGTGTAATTGATTATCCTTCTGCCTAATAGACTCTTCCTGTCTTCTTAAGTTCTCCTGTCTGAGCTCGATCTCTTTTTCTTTTTTCTCTAAAAGTTCGAGGCGGCGGTCGATATTTTCTTCTTTCTGGGTGAGCCTCTTCTCCGAATTCAATATCTCCTGGCGCCTATCCTTTGTTTCCCGTTCAAAATCCTGGCGCATCCG
>JAGUUJ010000029.1 GCA_020063525.1 Candidatus Omnitrophota bacterium | reverse complement strand
CTAGCACCCGAAGGGCTATAAATATGCGCTGCAATACAAATTCCACCATTTTCTCTAACTATAGAAATCACGTCTTCGAACTTACTACACACAATTTCTTCATTTCCTGTTCTCTTAGATTCAGTTTCAATATTAGATGGGAAAATTCTTTCTATTTTATCTCCTATATCAGTAGGGAAGATTGCTAACATGTGCACTCTAAATTCTTTAATCAAAGATATATCCACCTTGACGTTTATTTCAACTCCAGGTAAGACAAGAACTTTCAGATGATTATGGCAGATTCAACTTCTTTAATCATCTAATACCCCCATAAATCTTTTCGGCTTGTTTTTAAGTTTTAAAGTCGCAATTTACCTTCTTCTAAGTCAACAGGGGGTTCAATGCCTAAAAACTCCCTATAAATTCTATCTTTGTACTCCTTACCCATCTCATTCACAGCGTTAATAAAAGCCTTATATGTGCCGGTGCCACCGATTTTTTCCCAAAATTCATCTCCGATTAATACTACCTCATCATTCTTCATATCGAACCACCGCGCAGGAAAAGCCCACGAATAATCAGTACGCTTCCCATAAGGATTATATGGTAAGGCATAATATGCGCCATTAATCTGCATAGGTTCCATACTATAAAGCTTCAAGATTTTTTCTTTGCTTACCTTTGTTTGATCGCTATTTGGTAAGGGGGCCTTTAATTCAAAAACATATTTCTTATTATTCTTTTTATCTTCGGCATAGACATCGCAAATAACTGTTGTAGGAATTAACTTTTCGCTTTTTCCTTCTAAAATATATTTCAGTTCTTTTTTCCAATCAGGCCTTACCTTTTTCTCACCTTTTTCAGAATGTTCAAGATTATTCAAAATCTCCTGTATTCTGCGAAGTCTTTCAGCGTTAACTCGCCCTTTGATACTAACCTCTTTATCGCCATATCCCAATCCCTTATTGGCAGCCACAATCGCCAATTTCTCCCAGGCGCTTCCGAATGGCGTTACAAATCTTCTTTCAAAATGTGACCCTTTAAAAATTTCATCAGGAACTAAAGCCGCATATAAAGGCTTTTCTGCTTTGTGGTCCTCTTTAATAAAAGGATCTTCAACCAAAACATTATGCATGATTCTATCCATCATTTCTTTAATAACGGATTGAATAGCTAACTTCATTTCTTGTTCTTTTGTCATTTTTTCTGCCATATTAATATGCTCTCATAAAATGCGCTTTCTCTACGACCTGTACGCCTATTCACATGACGCTCCACTCTACCAATAGATTTAAAACCAACAGATTCAGGATTATAAAGATTAAATTTGTCGCAAACAACTATTGCCATTATTGCATACTTTGCCATATGTTCTCTTGTATGTAAAATAACGTCATTGATCCCTTTAATATAATCTTTCCGTGCTTGCTCTGATTGACCATTCTTTGCTGGCCCAATTTCTCGCGCATCATTATTTTTTAATCCTAACAACTCATAAGCATATTTATGTTGTTTGTGATAATCAATTAACCCCACATAAGGAGGAGAAGTAAAAACCATATCAATATCTCTAGGCAAATCAACCTCTCTTGAATCGGCGTGTTTTACAATTACAGATGTTTTTTTCCTAATCTTCGCAAATTCCTTTATCCGATCTATAGTATCTAATGTATAACGGAACAAAAATTTGTATGCTTCGTTAACCGGTTGGCATGTCCGGCCATGCTTGTAGCAAAAATATGGAGCAGTCTGAGGTTTTTTAGGAAAGTCTAAATCAAAATGCGTAACTAATCTTGCGGAACGAGCAGAACGCGATAGAACAATCTTAAGTAAATCTTGATAGGTATAATCTTTTATTAAGTGCAAATAAATCAGAAGATCCTTTTGTGCATCCTTAGCAAACCATGTCTTAATATATTCATTTTCGGTATTGATTAACTTACTTATTTTCTCTTCGCTACGAGATTTTATTTGGAGATTATATGTCCTTCTTAAAATATCGCGTAACTCTCCCTCAACTAATTTTAAATCATACTCAGCAGTTTTTACCCTCGAAAGCAAAACATTAAATTCAGATATATCTGTCCCAATAGAATCGATACCCAAAACGTTTGCCTCAACAAGGGTAGTTCCGCAGCCACAGAAAGGATCATAAACCAAATGGGGCTGATATTTCCTCAGAAAAATCTCTACGAGTTGCGGAATAAACTTCCCTAAATAAGGGTGGAGTCGATGAACATGCTTCGTCCTCTCCCTCTCTGGTAAATCACGCTCACGCCAATTCAGATTTAAATCTGAGAGCCTCGTATTAAGATTAACGCCAGAGAAGTTCTTTAAAGGTTCCTCTTTATACCTTCTAGCAACTAATTGAGCGACTGCATTATCATACATAGTTTTTTACTTCCTTCTACTATAATAGACGTAACACCTTTCAAAATCTAACATAAATT
>JAGUUJ010000025.1 GCA_020063525.1 Candidatus Omnitrophota bacterium | reverse complement strand
TGTATACGCATCCTACCTTCTTGCGGTTCAATATGAATATCTGAAGCATTTACCTTAACTGCCTGCAGAAGCAACAGGTTAACTGCCTCAACTACCGTGGGTTCGTTTACTTCCCTGGTTACCTCTTCTAAGACTGTCTGGCTTTCTGGCCTTTTAGTTTTTTTTCTCTCGTAATATTGCGTTAAAACATTGTTCAGTTCTTCTTCTTTTACCAAATACGGTTTAATAAATAAACCAGTGCGGAAACGCAATTCTTCTAATAGAGCAGAATTTAAAGGGTCGATTAGACCCACTGCTAATTCATCGTGTTCTCTAAAAAGAGGGATAACCTTATGTTTCCATACAAACTCTGCGGGTAAAAGCGGAAGTAACTCTTTTGTAGGTGAGAAATCGGTTAAACTAAACTTTATTAAACGTAATTTCTTATTTAAAAAATCAATTAAAACATCCTCTGGCACAAACTTAAGCCGATGTATCGCATCCACTAAAGTTGTGGAACTACGCTGCTGTTCTAATTTCAGCGTTTGAAGTTGCGAGTTCGAAATTATCCCTTCTTTTACCAGACTCTCTTCTATATTTAATTGTGGCATTTTATTTCTGCGCTACCACTATTTCTTCGCCAGAAGGAGAGAGAACCTTAGCAGTAACAAAAATTAAAAGATTCTTACGTTCAATACTGTCTCTATTCTTTTTAAAGAATGCTCCCAGGAGTGGAATGTTACCCAAAACCGGAACTCTGGTAACGGTCTTGGTACGACTCTCTTTTATCAGGCCGCCTAATACTACCGTCTCTCCACTATTTACTATTACAGTGGTAGAGAGGTTACGTGAAGTAAATTTAGGCAATGTTACACCTCCGGTATAGCTAAATCCATCCGCTGTCCCTTCACTTACTTCAGGAATAAGAGAGAGGCTTATAGTTTTCTTATCCGCACCCACTGAAGGAATTACTTTTAAAAGTATGCCCACATCTCGGCGTAAGAAATCTTTAGGAACATTTTTAAAAGTAGTTTCACCTGCATCACTATAGTCACCATCGCCATTCAAATCAAACTGCACAATCTCATACTCATAGCGCGTAGGATAAATCCATTCATCCACAACTTTCATTGTCGCCAGCTGATTATTAAGTGTAGTAATACGCGGGCTGGATAGAGTCTTAATTTTTTGGGTCTCCTCTAAAGCATGAAGCACTGCTTGAAATTGTGAATTTGTAAGCATGCCTTTATAAGTAAGATTTAAACCCTCACTAGCTCTACTAAATGCGGTAAAGTCTACGCCGCTATTTTTACCAATGCCTGCCTTAAAAGCGCCGTTTCTATCTTTAAGCATGTAATCGCCACCTGGGATGCTCCACTCCAATCCCAATTCTTTGGTATCGGTAATATTCACTTCTAAGAACCGCGCCTCGATAAGCACCTGTAAAGGTTCGATATCCAGGCTATAAAGCATATCCTCCAACATCTGGAGATTCTGAGGGGTGTTCCTTACAATCAATGCATTGATTCGTTTATCATAAGAAATTTTTGAATCGGAAGGCCAAGGAACTACCTCTTTCAACGTATCTTCAATGGTATAGACTTTGGTAATTTGCGCGGAACTGCCTCCTAAACCTGTCTCAGTTGTGCCACTAGATACAGGGCTGAATTCCGTAAATAGCCCTCCCCCTCTAGTGAGATAATAAACCCTTGTTTCCATAGGCTCATTAGCAATCTCTTCCGGGTGGGCAACCCAAACCACCTCTTTATCAATGCGGTAAACCAACCCCAGATTTTTGGTAATATACTTTATCACCTCATCAAGGCCGGTCTCTTTAAATCTTGCACTTACTACCAAAGCCAGGTCTAAGACCTTCTGCGAGGCAACAAAATTGATTCCAGATTCCTGTGAAAGAAAAGCTATCACAGATTTCAATCCTACCTTATCGAAATCCATTGTAATTTTAGCATCTCTAAGTTTTTTTCTGATTGCAGGCGGCTCTATCAAAGAAACAGGTTCTTTTTTCTCAATATGTTGCGGTGGCTC
>JAGUUJ010000120.1 GCA_020063525.1 Candidatus Omnitrophota bacterium | reverse complement strand
TGATAGGGCTTATGTAAAGACTCAGCTGGGTTTTAAAAAACTGACAGAAAACAGTATCGATAGTGTAAGCGACAGGGATTTTATCATTGAAGTATTGGCAGATTTGTCGATATTGTCCGTGCATTTATCCAGAATTGCAGAAGATTTAATTTTATGGTCCACCAGAGAGTTCAACTTTATTGATATCGACTTTTCTTTCTGCACGGGTTCTAGTATTATGCCGCACAAGAAAAATCCGGATGTGTTAGAATTAATCAGGGGCTCTGTCGGTAAAATACACGGCGCTCTATCCAATGTCCTTATTTTAATGAAGGGGCTCCCTTTATCGTATAATCGGGATCTGCAATTAGACAAACCTCCGCTTTTTGATGCCATAGATACGATTAAGAATATATTGGAGATATTTATAGAGTTATTTCAGGATATTGTAATAGAGAAAGAAGCAATAGCAGCAAAATTAACGGACGAATCTTTATTTTCCGTTGACATCGTAGAGTATTTAATTAAGAAAGGGGTATCTTATAGAGAAGCGCATGATATCGTAGGCAGGATGGTCAGGGATTGTCTGGATAAAGGTAAGGAGATTTCAAACTTAAGTGTTGCGCAACTAAAGAAATATTCATCTAAACTCGGACCGGATGTAAAGAATATCTTGAATGCCTGGACATCAGTTAATCTTAAGAAATCTTACGGGAGTACAAATCCCAAGCTCGTAGCCAGACAAATTAAGAATTGGAGTAAAAGATTAAATGCATGAGTTCAAATATAAAGGAAATTATCTCTGCTGTGAAGATATAAAAGTCTTAGATTTAACCAAGCAATTTGGCACACCGCTTTATGTCTACAGTTACCATACTTTAATCGACCACTTTGTTAAATTAAAAATTGCCTTCCAAGAGGTTGAGCCTTTAATTTGCTATTCTGTGAAAGCTAATTCGACCTTAGCTATTCTGAAGGCATTGGTCGATAAAGGCGCGGGATTAGATATTGTATCTGGCGGAGAACTCTCCAGGGCAATGAAAGTTGGCTGCCCCGCAGAGAAAATTGTCTATGCCTCAGTTGGTAAAACTGATAGAGAAATAGAAGAGGCTATAAGAAGAAGAATTTTGTTTTTTAACGTCGAGTCCTTACCTGAATTAGAGAATATCAACCGCATTGCGAGGGGGTTGAATAAGATTGTCAACGTCGCTATACGCATAAATCCCGATGTAGAACCTAAGACGCATAAGTTTATTACTACCGGAAAGCTCACTAATAAATTTGGTATAGATTTTAATAGTGCCTATAAAATATTCTTAATCCGGAATAAATTCTCTCACTTAAATATCTGTGGTCTGCATATACATATAGGTTCTCAGATTACCGAGAGTACTCCCTATGTGGCAGCAATTACTAAGATGGCCAAGTTTATCGCAAAGCTAAAGAGAAGAGGCATAGATTTAGAATATCTGAATATCGGAGGCGGTTTAGGAATTATTTACGATAAAGAAACACCCCAGACTGCGCAAAAGTTTGCACAGAATGCCTTGCCTATATTAAAAAAGACAAAACTAAAAATAATTTTGGAACCGGGCAGGTTTATCGCAGGGAATGCAGGTATTTTAGTGACCAAAGTTTTATACATTAAATCCACACCTAAAAAGAAATTTGTTATTGTGGACGCAGGGATGAATGATTTGCTCAGGCCTGCTTTATATGATGCGTATCATCAGATTTTACCGGCGAGAACCGATAACCGAGCACCGATAACCGAAAAGGTAGACATTGTCGGCCCAATTTGTGAAAGCGCAGACTTCTTTGCCAAAGATAGAAGATTATCCTGCGTCGAAGAAGGAGATTACTTAGCAATAATGGGCGCAGGCGCCTATGGGTTTAGCATGTCTTCCAATTATAATTCCAGGCGTCGAGCCGAAGAGGTTTTAGTAATAAAGGATAAAGTATTTGTAATTAGAAAAAGAGAGACCCACACAAATTTAACCCGTAATGAAATAATTCCGTCTTTTCTTTTGGGTTTGTAAAATGCCGAAAATAAGTTTTACTAAAATGGTTGCTTCGGGAAACGACTTCGTGGTTATTGAAAGAAGTCAAAACCCTGCAATCAATAACCCACGGATTTTAGCCAGAAGTATCTGTGATAGAAAGTTCGGGGTGGGTGCGGATGGGTTACTCCTCTTAGAAAAATCTAAGATTGCCGATGTAAGAATGCGTATCTTTAATCCTGATGGCTCAGAAGCAGAAATGTGCGGGAACGGGGCGCGCTGCAGTGTTTTATACGTAGGCAGAAGAAATACTAAGTTAGAAACTAAAGCAGGGATAATTCAATCTCAACTAAAAGGGAATAGTGTAAAAATAAAATTGACTGAACCAAAGGATTTAAAATTAAATTTACCCATTAAAGTCAATAATAGAACATTGCAGGTAAATTTTATCAATACAGGTGTTCCGCATACAGTAATCTTCGTTGCAGATTTAGATAAGATAGACGTGATAAATCTAGGCAGGCAAATTCGCTTTCATAAAAGATTTGCTCCCCAAGGGACAAATGTGGATTTCGTAGAGGCATTAAGTAATAAATCTATAAAAATTAGAACTTACGAAAGAGGAGTTGAAGATGAAACCTTGGCCTGCGGAACAGGGATAGTGGCCTCAGCTTTAATTACCAATTACCAGAAGATAAATGTGCATACCAAAAGCGGTGAAATATTAAAAGTTTACTTTGATAAAATAGGTGATAAATTTAGGAATGTCTGGTTAGAAGGCAAAGCAAAAATAGTTTACAAAGGGTGCTGGTGCGGCGAATAAGGAGCACCGTTTAGCACTCACTGCCTGAGACGGTGAGGCAGGCCGGTAAAGGAGGTAGTATGTTTAGAGGCTCAATTGTAGCCATAGTTACGCCATTTTCCGCCAAAGGCGGATCCCTGTCTGTCCGGCAGGCGGGCGTCTCCGGCGGAAAAGAGTTAGTTGTTGATGAACAGAAATTAAGGGATTTGATAGAATTTCACATTAAAAATGGCACTTCAGGAATTGTGCCTTGCGGCACGACAGGTGAATCTGCAACTTTATCCTTCGAGGAACACGATAGGGTAATTGAAATAACTATTGAGCAGGTAAAAAAAAGAATACCCGTTATTGCCGGAACAGGCTCAAATTCTACGGAAGAAGCGATCATGTTGACGCGCCACGCTGCCAAAGCAGGTGCAGATGCGTCCTTGCAGGTTTCACCTTATTATAATCGGCCGACACAAAAAGGACTGTATGAGCATTTTAAGGCAGTTGCTGAATCCGTGAGTATCCCCATCATTCTTTACAATATTGCTTCTCGGACAGGCGTTAATATTGAGCCTGAAACCATAGCTAAGTTAGCGCATGATTGCAAAAACATTGTAGGAGTCAAAGAGGCCTCGGGGAATTTGGATCAGATGTCGCGCATTAAGCAATTGTGCGGACAAAATTTTGATTTAATTTCCGGAGACGATAGCCTGACCTTACCTATATTAAGTGTTGGCGGAACAGGCGTAATATCAGTTGTAGCTAATATTGTGCCTAAAGATGTCGCTAATCTCGTGGCTGAATTTGAGAAAGGTAATCTTAAAAAAGCCCAGGAGATTCATTATAAATTATTGCCTTTGATTAAGGCAGTATTTCTTGAAACCAATCCCATACCTATTAAGACTGCAATGGGGTTGTTGGGTATGTGCGAGCCGGATTTGCGGCTTCCGATGTGTGCGATGTTGCCCGAAAATCAAGAGAAGCTTAAGAAAGTTTTAAAAGATTACGGTCTTTTAAAATAAGGGAGAGCTAAAACATGATTAAACTTGGGATAGCGGGTGTCTGCGGAAAGATGGGCAGGCGCATATTTGAATTAGCCTGTCAGGATAAAGATTTTGAGATTACCTTAGCTTTAGAGAAAAAAGGCACTCCTCAAATTGGAAAGGAATTAGGTAAAATAAAAATTTCTTCCAGTCCCGATGGTTTATTTCTTGTAGATGTATTTGTGGATTTTACTGAGCCTTCCGCAACTCAAGACAACTTAGATTATGTAGCCAGATATAAGAAAGCCTTAGTTTTAGGCACAACCGGACTCAATGATACGCAATTGAAAAAAATAGAAGAAGTCTCTCGTATCGTTCCTGTAGTATTTTCTCCGAATATGTCTGTAGGAGTAAATGTTTTATTTGCCATATTGCCGGAAATCGCCAAAAGGCTGGGTTCGGATTATAGTATTGAGATTGTGGAAGCACATCATAAAACCAAAAAAGATGCTCCTTCAGGCACAGCTAAAAAATTCGCTCAGGTTTTAGCTGATGCAACAGGGAAAGAAATTCCCATCCATGCCGTAAGATTAGGCGATATTGTAGGCGACCATACCATTATCTTTTGCGGTAATTCTGAACGTATTGAGCTCAAACATCAGGCGCATTCGCGCGATTTATTCGCTTTGGGAGCATTGAAGGCAGCTAAGTGGGTTATGGGTAAGCCTCCAGGCCTATATTCAATGCAGGAGGTGTTAAAAATTGGTTAATTGGTCAAATGGTTAATTGGTTAAATAAAGAATCAAAAAAACTACAAAGACTTCCGCCTTATCTTTTCTTGGAAATAGATAAGGCAAAGAGGAAAGCACGACAGGAAGGCAGGGACATCATTGATTTGGGAGTAGGCGATCCGGATCAGCCTACTCCTGCGCATATTATTGAGAAATTGTATCAGGCAGCGCGTGATCCTTCAACCCATCGTTACGCCTTAGACCAGGGGCTATTAGGATTACGCAAGGCCATTGCACAATGGTATGTTCAGCGTTTTAATGTCCAGCTTGATCCTGAAACTGAAATATTGCCTTTAATTGGCTCCAAAGAAGGTATTGCCCATTTTCCTTTGGCATTTTTAAATGATGGTGATTACTCTTTAGTGCCGGATCCCTGTTATCCGCCTTATAAAGGCGGGATAATCCTTGCCGGCGGGAAACCTTATCTTATGCCGCTTAAAGAAGAAAATGCGTTTTTACCCGACTTAAAAAAGATACCCCTGAATATACGCAGGAAAGCAAAATTAATGTACATTAATTATCCTAATAATCCTACGGCGAGCATTGCGGAAGAATATTTTTATAAGGATGTAGTTAGCTTCGCTAATAAAAACAAAATAATTGTTATTTCGGATTTAGCCTATTCTGAGATTGCCTATGATGGGTATAGGCCATCTAGTTTTCTGGAAGTAGAAGGCGCCAAAGACGTAGGTATAGAATTTCATTCTTTATCTAAAACTTATAATATGACAGGTTGGCGAATAGGCTGGGCCTGTGGCAATGCTAAATTAGTATCGGCATTAGCAAAAGTCAAATCGAACATTGACTCTGGGATATTCTCGGCAATTCAATTAGCAGGTATTGCTGCTTTAGAAGGGCCCGAGCAGCAGATTAAAGATATGTGCCAGCTTTATCAGGAGCGGCGCGATACTTTAATCAGAGGCTTAAATTCTTTAGGTTGGTATGCCAGCGCACCCAAAGCTACTTTTTATGTCTGGTTGAATATTCCCAAAAAAACCAACGCTTCGACTTCGCTTAGGCGTCATGGTGCGCGTAGTCGGACCACCAGTTCTATAAAATTCTCTACGTTATTATTAGAGAAAGCAAATATTGTAGTTACTCCTGGCGTGGGTTTCGGTAAATACGGCGAAGGTTATATTCGCATGGCCTTGACTGTTTCTGTTGAGAGGATTCGAGAGGCCGTGGAACGCTTAAAAAGAATTCTCTAATGGTAGTTTGTTATTTAGGCGTGGGTTCTAATTTAGGAAACAGAAGAAAGAATATCAAAAAGGCATTGGATTATTTAGCCAAAACCAAAGGCGTAGAGATAAAGAAGATATCGCGGATTTATGAAACTGAAGCCGTAGGTGGCCCTGTCCAAGGCAAATTCCTGAACGCTGC
>JAGUUJ010000134.1 GCA_020063525.1 Candidatus Omnitrophota bacterium | reverse complement strand
TTCTGTATAGTATTAGTTATATGCGAAATTTCTTCTTCATTCAGATCTTTCGCGCGCTTATCGGGGTTAATACCCGCTTCTTTGAGGATTTTATTTGACAGGCTTCTGCCTATTCCGTATAAATAGGTTAAAGCAATCTCAATTCTTTTTTCTTTGGGTATATCTACGCCTAGGATTCTGGGCATCTTTTCTCACTCCGCTTTTTAACCCTGTCTTTGTTTATGCTTTGGGTTAGGGCATATTACTCTAACAATACCTCTTCTTTTAATAATTTTACACCTATCACAAATCTTTTTGATTGAGGCTTTTACTTTCACCCCGCACCTTCTTTTTTATTCAAAATAAATGTTTTACTATTTTTCCCGCACTTCTAATTTTTCAGAAAGATATGAATATTTAGAAGGTGCGGGGTTCATGCTTTAACCCTAAAGGTAATCCTTCCGCGGCTTAAATCGTAAGGAGAAAGCTCTAACTTTACTTTATCTCCCGGTAGTATCCTTATAAAATTCATGCGCATCTTGCCTGAGACATGAGCGAGCACGCGATGTCCATTTTCCAATTCCACCCTAAACATAGCATTGGGCAATGCCTCGATTACTTTTCCTTCGGTTTCAATCAATTCCTCTTTAGCCATATTCTAATTGGTTAGGATTTCCGGCCCATCTTCTCTAATTGCTACCGTATGTTCAAAATGAGCAGAAGGAGATCCGTCCTTTGTTACTGCAGTCCAGCCGTTATCGAGAATCTCGCATTCCCTTGTTCCCATATTTACCATTGGCTCAATAGCTAAAACCATACCTTTTTTTAACACTTCGCCCTGATGCGGCTGGCCAAAGTTAGGTATCTGAGGGTCTTCGTGTAAAGCGTAACCTATACCATGCCCTACAAATTGCCTTACTACTGAAAATCCTTGGCTTTCAACATAGGTTTGTATGGCATAAGATATATCTGATAGATGATTATTTATCCGCGCTTGTTTTATTCCTTGCGATAACGCATTTCTGGTTACTTCGATTAGTTTCTGTGACTTAGGATCTATGCGTCCCACGGGCAGAGTAATCGCAACGTCAGAAATATAACCTTTATAATTTATACCTGCATCTAAACTTATAATATCCCCGTCTTTTAGCATTTTTTGAGCGGGTATGCCATGCACAACTTCTTCGTTAACGGAGGTGCATATATTTGCCGGAAAGCCATTATAACCCTTAAAAGCGGATATTACATTCTCCTCCTTCATTAATTTTTCTGCTAATCGGTCAATTTCGAGAGTTGAGACACCCACCCGGATAAACTTTTTGAGTCTGTGCATTATTTTAGATAGGATTTTACCTGACTTCTTAAGCATTTTTAAATCTTCTTCAGACTTTATGGGAATCATTATATTCTTTTGCCAACTCAATAATTCTATTTAAAACTATTGTCTTATCCCCATCTGCCGAAAGGCGGTAGAGCTTATGTTTATCGTTGTAATATTGAATTAACGGAAACGAATCTTGCAGGTATACCTGAAGACGTTTTTTGATAGTCTCATCTTTATCGTCGCTTCTCTGATAAAGTTTACCGCCGCAGTTATCGCAGGTCAGATTAACTTTAGGCGGCATATTCTTTGTGTGAAAATTTGCACCGCAAACACTGCAAACTAAGCGGCCGGATAGGCGCTGTATAATTACAGGTTCGCTCGTATCCAGATAAATTACAAGGTCTATAGCAATATTTCTTTTTTTTAACATACCATCTAATGCCTTTGCTTGATTTATGTTACGAGGATAACCGTCTAAAATAAAACCTTTTTCAATATCGGGCTGGCTAACGCGTTGCTCCAACATCTGGATAACTAATTCATCGGACACTAACGCCCCTTTATTCATAAAGTCTTTGGCCTGCTTACCTAATGCCGTACCTTGCGAAACGTTCTGTCTTAATAAATCACCGGTGGATATGTGAGGTAACTTTAATCTTTGCGCCAATGTCTTTGCTTGTGTTCCCTTTCCTGCTCCCGGTGGGCCTAAAAGAATCATTCGCATGATTACCCTACCTTCTTCCTCTGATGTGCCCTGATTTAATAAATCCTTCGTAATGATGCATAAGAAGGTGTGATTCTATCTGTTTTAAGGTATCTAATACCACGCCTACTATTATCAGTATTCCCGTGCCGCCAAAAAAAGATGCGATTAGATACGGGACCTTAAGCCAGGCCATAAGAAAATCGGGGAATATGGCGATAAAAGCAATGAATACTGCTCCTGCCAGGGTTATCCTTGTCATTACATAATCTAAAAATTCAGTAGTGTGTGTTCCTGGCCGAATACCCGGGATAAAACCACCATACTTTTTCATATTTTCCGATAAATCAACAGGATTAAATACAATTGCGGTATAAAAATAACAGAAGAATATTATAAGTAATGAATATACGACCGTATAAAGCAGGTGCCCTCTCACCAATCCCTGTGCCCATCTCTGAAATGCAGGATTAGGTATAAATGAGGCTAGGGTTGCAGGAAATAGGATTATCGACTGGGCAAAGATAATGGCAATAACTCCGGAGGTATCTACTTTTAAAGGTATATATGTGCTCTGGCCGCCAAAGATTTTTCTCCCTACAATCCGGCGTGCATATTGAACGGGAATTTTTCTTTGCCCTTGGGTTATGAGGATTACCGCAAAGACTACACCGACCAAAAGAACAGCCATAATCAATAGAGTAAATGGCTGAATTTGACGGCGGGACGGCGAAAAAGGCGAAATTAAGATAAATAGCTG